>DATHOW010000195.1:0-29068 GCA_035484495.1 Bacteroidia bacterium
ATTATCCCAATAAGAAATAAAGTTGCCCGGCACACTACTATAACCTAAACATCCTTTTAATGAAAGAGCTGTGTTCATGGTTTGCTCATTCATTTCTTCATAGCCTTCTACGTTTTCTTTTTTTTCTGAAATAAAAATTACCGCATAGTAGGGTGCTTTAGGGGCTATATTATTTTTCCAAAAGGTTTGCATGCTTTATGTTTTAGTTCTGATAAAAATATACCGTCTTCCAAATTATTACTGACATAATTATCCCCCTGTTTTCTTTAGTTTGTAAATTATCTTATCAATAACCTTAGTGTTTTTTGTAATTATCTCTGCATCGCCAAGCATCCCAAAACGAAATTTTAATTTTTTATTTAAATTGGTTGTAATGCCATTAGGAAGTTTTACTCGCACTAAATACTGCTTATTTACATCAATTTCAGAAATATTATCTACTTCGCCACGAACAACACCATACTCTTCAAACGGGTAACTTTTAAGTTTAATGATTACAGTTTGCTTACTTTCTACCTTACCCAAATTATATTGGTCTAAAAATATTTCGCCCAAATAACTAATGTTTTCAGGCATTACATAAAACAACTCTTGTCCTTTAGTTGCAGACTGATACTCTTCTACACTAGCCGCAAAAGACACTTTCCCTGCATCGGGGGCTGATAAAATGTAATCGTGTTTCCAATTAGCTATTTCATTTCTAAGAATATTAAACACTTTAATAAGGGTAATTTTTTCTTGTTCGATGTTATCACTTATATCTACCAATTGCTTTGAGGAAGAATATTGAGAATTAGAGTTATTTAAAATGCTTGTTTGAATTTGCTTGTACATTATTTTTTTTGAAATATATCTAGATTCTATACTCCTAAGTTCAGACAAAGAGATAACGCTATCTAAATAAAGATGTAAGTTTTTTTTGTACTCATCTTCTGATAATTGCAAATCCTTCATTATATCCTTTTCCTGCTCGTTTAAGTTTTTATTCAGGTTTTTTAAAGTGCTAATTTCTTTTTGCACCAGTTGCTTTTTTCCGGTTGCTATACTACCCTGCCAATAAGCATTAAGTGTTTGAAAGGAAATGAAAAAAGTTTCGAATGCATTTTGAATTTCGCCAAAACGGTTAGATTTAATAAAATCGATGTGTTTAATTGTATCCCAATTATTTTTAAGTAAAAAACTATCCACTTTATTTAATTCGGTTTCTAGTTTTAAAATATCTTTTATATCTGCCAAGCTTTCCATGTAAGCAAGGTGTTGGCCTCGTTTTACAATATCTCCATCTTTAGTTAACAGTTTAGCAATTCGTCCTTCTACTTTAGCGGCAACCGGCTTAGGCGTAATGTTGGTTTTAATTGTTATTTGAGAAACAATGGTATCAGGATACTGAATTAACCAGCAAAGAGAAATTAGTGTGGCGCAAATAAAAAACATAAATGTGTTACCCCATCTTACCATAAAAGATGGATTAGTACCAATTATATCCTGGATACTTTCGCTTTTTATATCTAAATCTTCTTCGTTTTCCATTCTTTAAGAGCCTAGTTCTAATTGATTTTTTACCAGGTTATAATAAATGCCCTGCATGGCAACTAACTCTTTATGTGTACCCACCTCGGCTACCTCGCCCCTATTTAAAACTACAATTCTATCGGCATTAACAACAGTACTTAATCGATGTGCTATAACAACAACTGTTCTGTTTTGGCAAAAAGCTTCTAAATTTTGCACAACCATTCGTTCGTTTTTTGCATCAAGCGCACTGGTAGCTTCATCTAAAAACATAAAGTGCGGATTTTTATAAAACGCCCTAGCTAATAATATACGTTGTTTTTGCCCCAAACTCATTGGTACACCTTCATCACCAATTTGGGTATAATAATTTTTTGGAAGGTTTTCGGTTATAAACTCATCTATACAGGCTTGCTTGGCGCAAACCATAACACGTTTTATATCCATGTTTACACCTAAGGCAATGTTGTTAGCAATGGTATCTGAAAATATTTTGCCCTCTTGCATAACAACACCAATATTATTTCGCCACACACTATAAAAAACTGTATTTATATTATCTGTGCCAAGCACAATTTTACCCATGGTGGGTTCGTAAAAACGAAGCAACAATTTCATTAAAGTGCTTTTTCCGCTACCGCTTGAGCCCACAATAGCCGTGGTTTTACCCGCTGGAAAAGTTAAGTTGATGTTTTTTAGAACGAGATTTGCCGGGTCTCCGGTATAGGAGAAAGAAAGATTTTCTAAAACCAGGTCTTCTACTTTATCTATTTCTGTAACTGTTTTATTAAAATGAGTTTCTTCAGGTTCTTGCTTATGAACTTCTAATATCCTGTCTAAACCAAGTTTAGCCTCTTGTAACAAAGGGATAAAATCTATAATTTGATTTATAGGCCCCCTAAGCTGGCCCACAATCATATTTATTGCAAACATAGAACCAATAGAATACTCGCCTTGTACAACTGCTTTTGCAGTAAAATAGGTTATTAATATTGTAGTAAGTTGGTTAACAATATTAGAGCCGTTATGCTGCAGCTGTTCTACTGATAAAGCTTTCATATTTATTTTAAAAATACGCGCCTGATTTTCTTCCCACTCCCACCGTTTTTGTTTACTGCTGTTGCTAAGTTTTATTTCTTCAACACCTTTTATTAACTCGATTAGTTTGCTATAGTTTTTAGAATAGGTTTCGAAATATTTAAAATCGAGTTTACGGCGTTGTTTTAAAAATAAGGTAACCCACAAAATACTGATGGTGCTACCGCAAAAGAAAATGGCAAAAACCTTAACATCAAACGTTATTAAAATGATGCTGAATAAAATTAAATTAATAATAGAAAAAACTGTTGACAACGAGGTTACAGTTAATAACCTTTCTATACGCTTGTGGTCTTCTACACGCCTAAGTATATCGCCTATTAAATGACTTTCGAAAAACTGTATACGAAGGCTAAGTAATTTTTTTAAAAAATCGGAAATAAGAGAAACATTTATTCTGCCACCAATGTGTAGTAAAATCCAACTACGGATAACTTCAACAAATGCCCCACCTAAAAATAAAATAACCTGCCCAATTAAAACAAGATTAATAAAATTTATATCTAACCCATTTATTCCCTTATCTACTATAGATTGTGTAAGAAATGGCGTAAAAAGCAAAATCACACTTCCTATTAACATTCCAACAAAAATCTGAATGAAATAGGAAGAGTAGCTACGCATGTAATCGAGTAAGAAACGAGTACCGCTAATGTGCTTTTCTTCTACATTATCAAATTCGTTTTCAAAAAACTCGTTAGATGTTTCTAGAAACAAAGCTAAACCGGTATCGCTACCATGAGCCCAGGCTTCTAAAAACTCTGCTTTAGAATAGGTTACAAGCCCCATAGCAGGGTCGGAAATATAAACCCTGCCTCTTTTAATTTTATAGAGAACTACAAAGTGATTCTCTTTCCAGTGAATGATACAAGGAAAAGGTTTGCTTTCAAGCAAGCCATCGTAATTAATTTTTACCCCGGTAGATCTTAGCCCTATAGTTTCAGCTGCTTCAGAGATGCCAAGCAGTGTAACTCCAATTTTTGTGATGAAACATTTCTCTCTTAAAAAAGAAACCGAAAAATCTCTTCCATAGTATTTGGCAATCATTTTAATGCAAGTAGGACCGCAATCCATAGCACCTAATTGCCTTACATTTGGAAATGACTTAGTGAACATTTTTTTATTTGGCTATGAAGGTACAAAAAAGCCAGATATAGCGTAGTATTGATGGGTTGCAAATCAGTAAACTATTCCACACAAAAATCAATAAAAAAAGCAGCTATTTGGGTAGCTGCTTTTTATTCAGTAATTAAATCAGTTACATACTAACTATTTGCTTGTTACCTGCACGAGTTCTAGTTACTCTATCCGTACTACCATCATCCACAGTAGTAGTATCATCAGTACCGCTGCCGCCAATTACTTTTTCTAATTGTTTTTTTTCTAGTTTTTCAACGTTTGCTTTTGCAGTTGTTTTGTCTGCTTTTTTGAAGATGTTTGATAGTTTCATGGTTATTGGTTTTTAGGGTTAGTTAAACAAATATAAAATTAAATTTATACTAGCCCTGATTTTTTTTCTTCACCATGGTTAAAATAGTAGCTATACCAACTGTATCTCCGGTAGCGCCTTCTAAACCTAAACCATCTCGTACAGATTGTTCGCTGGCATCATAAATATCAACCAACCATTTTACAATGCCTACTTTAACTTCTTCGCCATTGGCAGCTGCTAAAGGTTTATCATTTTCTAGTTTTTCTTTACAAGTAAAACGTACGCCAATAGTCATGCCCGGGTAAATTGGTTTGGTAAAACGACATTCGTCTATTCCATAATTTAATAATACCGGTCCTTTAGGTGGGTCAACAAATAAACCTGCGGCACGAGATAACACAAAGTAACCATGCGCTACGGTACGTTTAAAAATAGTTCCGTCTAAAGAATCGGGTTGAAGATGCGCATAGAATTTATCACCGCTTAACTCAGCAAAGTTTACCAAGTCACTTTCAACTACTTTGTGTGTATGTGTAATTAATGTTTCGCTTACTTCTAAATCTTCGAAATATTGACGAAACGGGTGTACATCTTTTATTATTTGTTTACCACCTTGTTGGTAGTTATTTAAAACTGCTGTAATAGTTGTTGGCGAGCCTTGAATGGCTGTACGTTGCAAGTAATGAAACACACCACGTTTACCGCCCATTTCTTCGCCACCACCTGCCCTACCCGGGCCACCATGTACCAACATTGGCATTGGAGAACCATGCCCTGTACTTTCTTTAGCACACTCTGCATTCAGCACTAAAATACGCCCATGCATGCAAGCTGCACCAATAACATACATACGTGCAATTTTATCGTCGGCAGTAATGATAGAACTAACCAACGAGCCCTTACCCATTTTAGAAAGCTTTATAGCTTCATCTAAATCTTTATATGGCATTAATGTACTTACCGGACCAAAAGCTTCAACACTATGGCAATCGGTATTTTTAAACGGACTATCATTTAAGAAAATAATAGGAGGCATAAATGCCCCTTTATTTTTATCGGCACCTTTAACTTCAAATTTTTCGAAATCGCCAATAATTATTTTTTGGGTTTTGCTTAGTAACTCAACTTTTTCTCTTACTTCTACTAATTGTGCTTTACCTGCGAGAGAGCCCATACGAACGCCTTCTACATTTGGATCACCAATTATGTTAGATGCCAATCTTTTTCCTAAAGCAATGTGTACATCTTCTACCATTTTTTCAGGCACAATAATTCTGCGCACAGCCGTACATTTTTGTCCGGCTTTGGTAGTAATTTCTCTGGCAACTTCTTTTATAAAAATGTCAAACTCAGGCATAGCCGGGGTAACATCACTTCCTAAAACACAGCAGTTAAGCGAATCGGCTTCCATATTAAAGTGAACCGACTCTTCTAACAAACGTGGGTGAGCCTTTAGCATTTTACCCGTTGAGGCAGAACCTGTAAAGGTTACCACATCCTGATTCATAACATGATCTAAAATGCCGTTAGCACTTCCACAAATTAATTGCAAAGCTCCTTCGGGTAAAATTTTAGAGGCAATAATTTCTTTTACAACCGCTTCGGTTAAAAAAGAGGTAACTGTTGCAGGCTTAACAATAGCCGGTACACCGGCAAGCCAGTTAACGGCTACTTTCTCCAACATGCCCCAAACAGGGAAGTTAAATGCATTAATATGTATAGCAACCCCCTCTTTAGGCACACAAATATGGTGACCAATAAAGGTGTTGTTTTTACTCAACCTAGCTACATCGCCATCATAGCAATAAGTCTCATTTGGAAACTGACGACGTAAAGATGCATAAGCAAATAAATTACCTATACCACCCTCTATATCAACCCAACTATCTGCACGTGTAGCTCCAGTAGCCCAACTTACTTTATAAAAATCTTCTTTTTTGTTTTGTAAATGTATGGCAAGTGCTTTTAACATCATGCCGCGCTCCTGAAATGTCATTTTGCGAAGCTTAGGTCCTCCAACTGTTCTGGCATACTCGCACATTTTAGCAAAGTCCAAGCCTTTGCTACTGGTTGTAGCTACAACATCGCCTGTAATGGCGTTAAACAATTCTTGTCCTTTATCAGCTCCGGCCACCCACTGTCCGCAAGCATAGTTATGTAATATGTTCATTATTTTTTTATTGAGAATTGAAAATTAAAGATTAAAATTGATTAGCCAAAGATAAAAATTAGGGGCTTGTAAAAATTATTTTTATACCCCATTAAACCTTTTATAAAATTAAACATCATAGATATAAATAACCAAAAACTAAACACCATGAAAACAAATAAATTAACATTAGCCCTTGCCGGATTAATGCTTGCAAGTGCCGTAATTGTATCTTCTTGCAAAAAGAAAGATACCACCCCTGCGCCAACCACAAAAGACTCTGATGCGTCTGGCGCCAGCGATAACCATTTGGCAGAAAGCACCTCAAATGACATTGTTTCTATGGGTAGTCAGGCTTCAGATAACACATCAGGGGGTCTTAGCTCTTATCGTACAGGAGGGCAAAATCAAATATTAGGATTAAGCTGCGCTACTGTAACAAGAGACACAACACTTAAGGTTATTACTGTTACATTTAACGGTACAAGCCCTTGTTTGGATGGTAGAACTAGAAGTGGTACTATTATTTACACCTACTCAAACTCAATAAATGGAGCCAAACATTACCGCGACCCGGGCTTTGAACTTGATGTTACTAGCAGCAATTATGTAGTTGACGGAAATGCAGTTACTATAGGTAATAAAACAATTAAAAATACAACTCCGGTTGGCTTCAGTCCTGCCACTACAAATGAAACATGGAGCATTTCTGCCACTATAACTGTAAATAAAGCATCGGGCGGAAGCGTTACCTGGACTTGCAACCATGTTAAAACTCTTTTAAACACTAGTACTGTTTATACTAACGCAAGCACGCCAATCAATTGGCCAATGGCTAGAATTGGTATAACTGGTAACGCAAATGGAACAAGATCCAACGGCGAAACGTTTACTGTAAACATTACAAACCAATTAGTACGTGATTTTGGTGGTTGTGATATAAATGGAAAACGCCCTTTTATACAAGGCACTTTTGATTACTCACCAAGCGGAAAAGCAACTCGCACCTTTGATTACGGTTCTGGTACCTGCGATTTAGCAGCTACAGTAACCATTAACGGAGTAAGCTACCCTATTACATTACCTTAATTTTAACCTCACTAATAAAACCCAAAAAGCTGCAAAATTTTGCAGCTTTTTGGGTTTATATAATTACAATTGTTTTTATAATTTTACCTTATCAACGAGAATACATCCGATACCGAACTTATAGCCCTTTTTAAGGCAGAAACCCAACGAGATGGGGTTTTTGCCATTATTGTAAAAAAGTATCAAAAACGACTTTACTGGCATATTCGTAAAATAGTTTTAGACCACGATGATACGGATGATGTGCTACAAAACACCTTTATAAAAGCATGGAAGGCCTTAGATAATTTTAAAGAAGAGGCTCAATTATTTACTTGGCTGTATCGCATTGCCACTAACGAAGCTTTGGGCTTTTTAAGACAGAAAAACAGAGTGTCCATCCAATCTATTCATCCTTTAGAGGAGCAGCTGGGTAAAAACTTAGAAAGCGACCCTTATTTCACCGGCGATGGCTTACAATTAAAACTACAACAAGCCATTTTAACGCTTCCTGAGAAACAGCGTTTGGTTTTTAATATGCGTTATTATGACGAAATGCCTTACGAAGAGATGTCGCAAGTGCTTGAAACATCAGTAGGAGCCCTAAAAGCATCATTTCATATAGCAGCAAAAAAAGTTGAAGAATATTTGAAAGAGCATTTAAACCTTAGCAAATAAAAGGCATCTAACTGTTAAGAAATGATAAATGAAGAGGACATAAATAAAGACAATCTTAACTTTTCTGATGAGGGAGATAGTTTCTCTTTGCCCGAAAATTATTTTGATTCTTTCAGCTCAAGGTTATTTAAAAAAATAGCTGAGGAGGATGAATTGAAAGATTATCCTACGCTTGTTTCTTTACAAAAACAAAACCCGTTTACCGTTCCTGCCGATTATTTTGAGTTGAAAGAGGATTTATTGCAGTATCCTTTATTAGCAGAAAATAAAACTGCAAACTTTACCGTTCCTGATTTGTATTTTGATACTTTATCGGAAAGAATTAATAATACAATTTCTTTAGTAGAAGAAAAAGAAGTTTATCCATTATTATATTCTCACAGAAAAGAAAATATTTTTGCTACTTCAGAAAATTACTTTGAAACCTTTGAGGTAATTGTAGAAAAAACGAACAAGGTTATACCGCTTTACAAACGTGTTAAACTACAATACAGAGTAGCTGCTGCTGTTACATTAATAATTGGTTTAGCCATTTTGTTTTACAAACAGCAAACTAAACCTACTTATGTTAACGATTGTAACACATTTGCCTGCTTAGATAAAAAAGACATTTTAAATAGCGGCTACGTGCTACGCGCCAGTGATGATAATATTATAGATTTAATTGATGAAAAACAGTTAAGCGATAGCTTGTTATTAAAGAAAAATGGTAAAGAACAAAAAGTTGACATGACTGACGTTTCAGATAATGTAGATTTAAACACCTTAACAGATAATTTATAAGTGAAAAATAAAAAATACATATTTTGTTTATTTATACTGTTTACTTTTTTAAAGTTATTTCCACAAGGAGGTAACAAAAGAGAAAAGATTGAAGCTTTACGCGTGGCATTTATTACCCAAAAATTAAATTTAACAGCAGACGAATCTCAAAAATTTTGGCCTGTTTATAATGAGTATCAGGATAAATTAAAAGCCTCAAGAAAAGAATTCAGAAAACAACCTGATGTTTTTACAAATGATAAAGAGGCTCAAGATTATTTAGATGCCGAGTTGCTTTTAAAACAACGTGAGTTTGGTTTGTATAAAGAATATTACGATAAAATTAAGAAGACAATTCCTATAAAAAAGGTAGCAGAGTTACGACAAGCTGAAGAAGATTTTAAGAAAGAATTGCTAAAACAATTGCAAGGAAAACCAAACGATTGATAAAGTGATTGAGGGGCAAAAACAATATGTTTCAAAACATATACTGCTATTTATTCTTTTAATAGCTGGGGTTAATGTGTTTTCTCAAACCGATAGTACTAAAAAAATAAAAGTGCCTAAGCATTACTTTACACCAACTATATTTTCTGATTACTACACAACTCCTCAAAAAAATTTAGACCAACGGTTTAGAAAAGGAACTGAAGACCTTGCTATACGTAAACGTCTTGAGAATTATCAGTATAGTCAGCTAGTGGGTGGTTTTTATTTTCCCATTATAACTAAGGATTATAATCATACAGATGGCAGCACAGGCAATTTTCACTTACTAGGCACGGGCAGTTATATGATGGCTATGCCCAGGTTTGGAGGCACAAGCGATCATAATTTATTAAAAGCAAGTATCGGAATTAGAGGCATATATAACTCAGGCAAAAAAGGCATTTGGTTTGTTGATGTAACCCCTTTTATGAGCACTGATTTATCAGCCCGCAGCAATACGGTATACCGCTGGGCAAGTACTGTTCTTTATGATTACATGGCAAATCCTAACTTAAGCTTTAGGTTTGGGGTTACCCGCACTTTTTTGTTGGGTAATCGTTATCACCTACCTTATTTTGGAATACGAATAGGACGTTTAGACAAAATATACATAAGCATACAGTTTCCGCGTAACGTAACCTTTAGTTTTCCCATGAGGAGATATTTAAGGGGAAGCGTTTATTTAAAACCAATGGGTGGTTTGTTTAATATGGCTAATAACGACAGCATTTACCCAAACAACAAAGACAATACTATTATTTATGGACGCTATGAATTAATTAGTGGCTTTAGGTTAGATGCAAATTTAAATAAACACGTTTCGTTTTTTGTAAGTACAGGATTTACCGGAGTAAAATCTTTGGCATTTTATTCTGAAACAGAAGACAAAAAGAATAGACTTGCTTTAAATGATTTTTATAAAGAAAAAATATCGAGGGGTCTGTTTTTTAATGTAGGGTTTACTTTACGAATTGGTAGAGCTAAAAGCATTTACAACAACTACAATTTGTACGAAACATTTAATTTAAACAGCACCATTGATGTTGGAGACAATAACACAAATATGGGGGATGGAAACATCCCTAATCAAACAAAAAGTAAAGAAAAAAGTAATCTCAAAATTAAAGATGTGCAAGATTTGATAGAGGCGCAAGATTTATACTAGTCCTTAAAAGAAAGCACGTATTTGTGCGCCACCAATATTTACTAATTTATATCCGGGAGTTTTTCGTCCCTCGTACGTAATACTAATTTGTATGTTACCCGACATATTTTGTTGAAAAGCCGCACTCCAAGTAATGTTTTGTCCTGCATGTAACGAGTTCAACATCTCGAAAGAGATTGGTGTGTTTTGATCGCTGTTATACATAATATTAATGTAATCAGCCTTAAGCGTAAAACTTCCTTTAGATAGTTTATTAAATTTAAACTCTGCGCCAAAATCATTTAGCAGGGCTTTTTCTCCTCCTCCTGTAATCACATTTTGTTTTTTTGAATATTGGTAGCTTAAACTAATTCTAAAAGCAGTGGTAGGCTGGTAACTTATTTTAGGTTGCGTTTGAATGGTTTGTATTTGGTAATTTCTGCTCTCAAAATATTGAGAGGTGTTAAATTTATTTCCTAAAATGGTGGTAACATAAAATCCCCAGGCACGGGTTATGTTCCAACGTGTGTTAAGTTGATTGTTTTGTAAACGATGAGATTCGAAACCGTTGGTAAGTAATTGTTTGGTACGGTTATCTTCGTAGGTAAAGTCAAACCCGTAAATAGGACTTGTTTGATTAAAAAACAAAGCCTGCCTGAATGAAAAGTTTGACGACAACAAAGAAGTATCATTTATATTTGATCTAAAAGGATTGTATTGCGAAACGCTACTTGTATTTGCAACGTGTTTTTGATCTACCTTATAGGTTGTTTGCGAAACAAACTTAGATACAAACTTCATCATTTTTTTACTATCCTCCTTTAAAAACACTTTAGGGCGCAAGTAAATACTAAAACTAAATTGATCGCGTACAGATTTTATATAGGTGTTTGTAGGCATGTAAACTCTTATGTAGGTAGCTTGGTCGGAGTACTGTGCAATTTCAAACTCGTTTAATTGTTTAATGCCATCGCTATTATAATCTTTCCAGGTGTACTGCCCTTGCCCTGCGGCAACTAACACATAGGAATATTGTTGCTTTTGCTCTAAACCATAACCTACTTCATAAAACGAATTTGCTTGAAAAAAACCTTTTATAATTTTAGGCGAGTATTCTATACGACTAACCAAATTATTATCAGGCTTTACATGAATTAGGTTAGTGTCTATAATTTGTAATTTTCGATAAGTAAAGGTTGTACGTATGGGATGATTTTTAAGTGTAGATATATCTGTAGAAAAGCCTACGTTTTGAGCATAAGCAGCTCGCTTCAAATAATTATTGAATCCAAATTTATCTGTACGCTCTCTATAGAAAAGTTTAAATCTATTTTTAGTAGTGTCTGCTTTAGTAATGTTTGCCTCCCACTCCCAAAACTGATAGCTTTTTCCTAATAACGAATCGTTCTTTGGCTTGCTTTTAAACTGGTTATTTTCAAATTCATCTTGATAGGTTAGTACAATTTTTTTTACTCTTTGTGAGAACTTTGATTTATGCCTATAAAAATTAGTTTTTAGCACATTGTCATCCGAACTTAAATACGATGAATTATAAAAAGCATGAGAGTTACCTATATTTAGTGAGTTTGATGTATTTTGTTTAATGGCTTGATAATTACTTCCCTCAATAAAAGTATTTGCGCCATACTGTGTTGAAAAAATGCTTCCTTTTGAAAGACCTGCCGATAAAGAAGCTATTTGTTGATCGTTATGTATAGTATCACTTGTTCTATTCCAATCTCTAAAAAACTCTACACTTCTAAAACGCTCTACTTGTGTAAAGTTTTTTTGCACATACTCGTAATTGCCTCCGTAGTTTAACGCCCATTGTTTTCCAATAGAATCTTCTATGCCCAATTTTCTCTTATCATTATAATAAACCTTAGCACCTTGTCCGTTATCATTTTTTTTATCGAATGGAGATAGTGTGTTTATATCATAATTAGTAAAAGCTCCTTCCGCCCCAAACACACCTGTTGCAGAAGTTTTAATTTCGGTAAGTGCCGTAATCATTTGTTTTTTTGTTGGTGCTACTAATGGAATAATGGGCTCAAAACTCCCCTGCCTCACCCCACTAATTGGCTGTACCCATTGGTAAACAACGCCATTTGCCGGGCTTTGAATTTGAATATAATTACCATTATTTAAGCCAACATTACTAAAGTTTACTTTGTAAGCCGAATCATTTGCATCAGGGAAGTTTGTAAAAACAAAAATACCTTTATAAAGTCCTGTGATATTTGTACTATCTAATCGTTTATAAAAAACATCTGTACTATTAAAAGGTTGGCGATTATAGCCGTTGGTATATGCTTTTTTCAATGTATCTCCAATTCGGTATAAAATAACCTTATCGGTATCAGTAAGCGTTTGTTGTAATGATTTGTTTTTGTTATCCTGTTCATCATAATAACTAAAAGCAACGCGTACTTTTTTTGTTTGAACTTCTTCATTAATAAAATAAACAGAACGAGAATAGCTTTTTGCCGAGTACTGAAACTCTACTTCTATACGCTTATCTTTTGTTATTAGTTGCCTGGCCGTAAAAGTTATTTGCCCCGAATTGTAATCAATTACATAATCGTTTTCCTGTCCGCGTTTTAGCTGCTGACCATTTATAAAAACACGCTCTGTACCAGATAAAACAACAATGTATAACTCGCCGTCTGCTCCATTTAATCTGTAAGGGCCTTGATTGTTTTCAGTTCCTTGAATTACGTTACGCGCAAAACGCCCTCCGGTTATTGCACCCGATACCGTTGTTTTTAAAACGGCCCCTTTGGCAATTTCATAATCGTTGGTAAAATACAGCCCTTGCGCACGTTTATAAAAATTAAGGAAATATCCATTAGGTTTTTGCATTTGATAATCGCCCACAATAAGTTTTGATTTTTTATCTTTTAACTGAATAAAAACTTTATCAAACTCTTGCAATTGTTGCGTATTTCCTTCGGGCTGTACAGGTATATTATTATCAGTAGCCGCTAATGAAACTTCTATATCTTTAGTCAACTTACCTGATATTTGTAAGTTTAAGTTAGAGTTTACAACCATATCCTGGTTGTTACCAAAACTTATCCCTCTGGATATACTTCCGTTTTTAGTTAAGCCGTCTGATGCAAAAAAGTTTTGCGCATCCTTATCATTATTATACTTTATAGTAAAAGGGCGTTGCGGAATGCTTATATCACGCTGCAAATCTTTAATGTCTTTATGATAAGCCTCTTTATAAAAATCAATTGGAAATACGCGATATGAAGCATTTATAGTATCTAATACAATATGTTGCTGCGCTAAACGTTTATGATTAAACACAACTTGTTTGCGCTCAGGAATTATTTTGTAAAGCGATGTGTCAATTAAGTTTCCGTTGCTGTATAATTTAATGGTTGGTGTAACTAAACTAAGTGTATCAAGCATTAGTGTATCATTTATAGGCACAATTTTTTTGGTACGATTAAGGTTTTGCTGCCCCATCATATCAACAGAAAAAAATACTATTAAAATTGCTATAAAAAAGTAAATCCGCACAACGTACTATAACGAGAAATAAATGTACAAATTGTTTACGGAATAGGATTTAAATCCCCTATTATTACTAACCACCGGCCTTTTTAGCCCTATAACCTGCCTTAAGCAAAAGCTGTAAAACCTTATCGCGGTGGTCGCCTTGTATAAGTACATTTCCGTCTTTAACATTTCCACCTACTCCACATTTTTGTTTTAATTCTTTACCCAGTTTTTCAATCTCATCATCGCTACCAACAAAGCCCGAAATTCTAGTCAATAATTTACCCCCTCCTAATCTATCCAAATGTATACGTAAGTTTTGCTCGCCGGCTGCTAACGGTTCATCAGCAGCATCGTCAAAATTATCAAACTGCAAATTACTGTTGGTAGAATAAACCAAACCACCTTCGTTATCTTTTTTGTTCTTTTTGCTCATACTTATTTGTGTTAACAAATATAATAATTAGCTAAGTAAAATTGAGGCGATTTTTCATGTTATTTAGAATTTGTTTCTGCTATATTTACTTATAATTAAAAATAACCCTATGAAAAAAATAAGTACAACTTTAATGCTGGCCCTAGTTATTTTTGCTTCACTAAACTGTTTAGCACAAGCACCTACTAATTGGCAAAGTCGTGGCATTGGTGGCGGTGGCGCTTTATTTTCGCCATCCATTAATCCGGCAAATCATAACGAAGCTTATTTAGCTTGCGACATGGGTGAGCTTTTTCATAGTACAAATGCCGGGCAACAATGGGGCGAAGTAAATTTTGCCCAAGTGCAAGGCGGGCACGATAGTTATGTTTCGTTTACCAATAATGCCAACATACTTTATACAGTAGATTACACTAATTTTGACAGTGCCAGTTATATACGCCCAATGAAATCTACTAATGGCGGCATTACCTGGACAGCCTTAGCAAATGACCCTTACGCATCTAACCCAGATGGCAGCATAGAGCGTTTGTTTGCTGATTATAACAATCCCAATCATGTAGTGTTAGCAGATTATAGCACAATATATTTTTCATCTAACGGAGGCACTACTTTTACCCTAATACACACTTGTTATTATAGCGGAGCCGGAAATCACATTTCAGGTGTGTTTTTTGACGGTAACAATATTTATATTGGCAGTTACGATGGTTTATTTTATTCAACTAATGGAGGAACTACGTTTAGTAAAATGGCTGTTACCGGAATGGGTGCAAACGAAAAAATGCTTTCGTTTAGTGGCGCACATGAAGGTAGCACAGTTCGTTTTCTTTGCCTAACGGCAGATTCTGGCAATGTATATTCAGGTTTTCAATATGGCAGCGATTATAACAGTGTTTTAGTTGGTGTTTACATTATGGATGATGCAAATGGCACATGGATTTCTAAAATGGGGGGCATAGATTTAGCTAATGATTACCCTGTATTTTGTGGATTAGCTAATAACGATGTTGATACTATGTATTTAGCGGGGGGAAGTAGCTCAAGTGTTGGTGGCAATCCAATAATAATGAAAGCAACTTTTACAACCAATTGGAGTCATGTTTTTAATACAACTAATAATCAAAATATAATAACCGGTTGGTGCGGACAAAGCGGCGATCATCAATGGAGTTATGCTGAGGCCTTTTTTGGTTTTCAGGTTTGCCCTAACAGCTCAAAAATAGTTATGGTTGGCGATTATGGTTTTGTACACTCAACTACTGATGCAGGAGCAAACTGGCATCAACAATATTTATCAACTGCCGACCAAAACCCTGCCAATGCAGTTACCCCAACAGGAAAGTCATATCACAGTGCTGGTTTAGAGAACACTACTAATTGGCAAGTTATGTGGACAGACTCTACACATATTTTTTCAGGTTTCTCTGATATAACCGGAGTAACAAGTGCCGATAAGGGGCAAAGCTGGAAATTTATTTCGGGTCTTACACAAAACAGCACATACAGAATAGTAAAACAAGCCAGCACCGGAAATATGTACGCTGCTACTTCAACTGTGCATGATATGTTTCAAAGTACGCGCGTTTACGATTTGCAAATTAATGGCGGAACGGGTGCTATATATTTTTCTACTAATGGAGGAGTTTCTTTTTCATTAATGCATAATTTCTCTCATCCGGTTGTTTGGGTTGCTTTAGACCCAAGTAATGCAAACCGCATGTATGCCAGTGTTTTAAATGGCAGCACAAATACAGGTGGCATATATGTAACTAATAATTTAAGTTCGGGTGCATCAGCTACCTGGACTATGATGCCTAAGCCTCCTCGCAGTAATGGACACCCATTTAATATCAATGTATTAAGTAATGGCAGTTTGGTGGCAAGTTTCTGCGCACGTAAACCAACATCAGCAGGGAGTTCTAATTTTACCGATAGTTCGGGCGTTTATTTTTATGATGCAGTTACTGCAAGCTGGAATGACAGAAGCGATGTTGGAATGCATTATTGGACAAAAGATGTTATTATAGACCCTAACGATGCAACTGAAAGCACTTGGTATGCTACCGTTTTTGGTGGATGGGCAAACGTACCCAATGGAACAGGCGGTGTATATAAAACAACCAATAAAGGAATATCGTGGACACATATTTCAAATTCATTTAGGGTAAATTCAGTTACCATAAACCCAACTAATGCCAATGAGTTATATTTTACTACCGAAACAAGAGGGCTTTGGTATAGTAACAATGCCTCATCTATTTCACCTACCTTTAGTCAAGTAAGCTCGTATCCATTTGCCGGACCGGTGCGTGTAACTTATAATCCGTATCATAATAATGAAGTTTGGGTTAGCTCATTTGGCAATGGAATGATGGTGGGCACAACTACATTAACATCAGGTATAAATGAAGTAAAAATAAAAAATAATGAGTTAAACATTTATCCTAACCCTACCAACGGCTTGCTTACTATTGCTCTACACAATACAAATACTGATAAAGTAAATATAAACATCACTAATATTTTAGGCGAACTTGTTTATACAGCACAAGAAGAAAATACGGGTGCCGAGTTTGCCAAACAAGTAAACTTGCAAAACCTTGCATGTGGCACTTACTTTATACAAATAAAAAATTTAGATAAAGTTTATACCAGTAAGCTTATCATTAGTAAATAAAGATGAATTAAATCTTAATTTTGCATCACTTAACTAGACAACATGAACTACAAATTATCTATCAAAAGTCAATCTTCGCACTATCTGTATATCGATTTAGTAATTGATAACATTGATACTGATACACTAGCACTTCAACTACCTGCATGGCGCCCGGGTAGATATGAACTTGGCAACTTTGCCAAAAACATAAAAAAACTAGATGCTTTTGGTAAAAATGATAGTGTGTTAGCGTATAAAAAAACAAGTAAGGATTGCTGGCAAATAAGTACACAAGGCAACAAGCAAATTAAAGTTACTTATAGCTACTATGCTGCCGAATTAAATGCAGGCTCAACATATGTGGATGAAAACCAATTGTATGTTAACCCATGTAATTGCTTAATGTATGTACCCAGCAAAATGCAAGAGAAGCATACAATTACTTTAGAAATTCCGGATACTTATACCATTGCTTCATCTTTAAAAAAAGAAAAGAAAACACTTACTGCTGATAATTTTGATGAACTAGCAGATTCTCCATTCATAGCAGCAGCAAACATTAAAACAATTTTAGCACCTGTAAAGGGCATTAATTTTTACTTGCATTTTAATGGGGAGTGTAATCCAGATGCAAAAAAAGTAAAAACAGATTTTTCAAAATTTATTGGAGAGCAAATAGCCTTTTTTAATGGGGTACATTTTACCGAATATCACTTCTTAATTCAAATGATGCCACAAAAATTTCATCATGGGGTTGAACACACCAAAAATACTGTTATTGCATTTGGACCAAGTTATCACTTAATGCATAACGAGATTTATAATGAGTTTTTAGGTTTATGCTGCCATGAGTTATTTCATACTTGGAACATAAAAACTATTCGTCCGGCCGAAATGTTTCCTTATGATTATACTAAAGAGAATTACGCGCGTACTGGTTTTGTTTATGAAGGTGTTACCACTTACTACGGAGATAAATTATTATTTACATCAAACATTTTTACTGAAGAGGTTTACTTTAAAGCTTTTGAAGAACGCTTAACCAAACACTTACACAGCTTTGGCAGATATAATCTTTCGGTAGGAGATAGTAGTTTTGATAATTGGCTAGATGGTTATACGCCCGGGGCACCCTATCGTAAAACAAATATTTATGATGAGGGTTGTATGATTGCTTTTATGTTGGATATTTTAATTATGAAACATTCATCTAATAAAAACAACTTGCAAACGGTAATGAAAAACTTGTATGATAACTTTTACAAAAAACAAAAAGGGTACACCGAGCAAGATTTTACTAATGCCTGTTCTGTTGCTGCCGGTACAGATTTGCAGGATTTCTTTACTAAATATGTATATAGCTTAGAAGCTTATGAGCCTATGCTACATGAATGCGCAGGTTATATTGGATTAGAGTTACATAAGCAACATGCTGTAACCTTTTACGAGAGATATTTAGGATTTAAAGGTGCCGAAGTAAATCATCATAAAAAAGTAAGCATGATTGCACCTTACTCTCCTGCCTGGAAGGCAAACCTTTCTATCAATGATGAAATTATTGCTGTAAATGGTTTTATGCTAAAAAATGATTTAAACCATTGGCTTACTTATTTCCAACAGAAAGATAGTGCTTGTGTACTTACAGTTAATAGCAGTAATTGCTTAAAAGAAATTCCTATCGACTTAAAAACCGAAGCAGATTTTTTCTACACTTACAAGCTTGTTAAACAAGAAAACACTTCTGTAGAACAAAAAGCAAATTACACTTGTTGGAAAAAAAGTTTTACTAATTAAAACTTAAAACCAAGGTTTATTTCTAAAAGTCCGTATGGATATGTATATTCAGTAAAATCTGTGCCATATCGTCTAAAACCTAAACCTCCTTTAAAGCCAAAGGTTACGGTTTCGTTAGGGTTAAATAATACACCGGCAAATAAAGCTCCTGAAATATTGGTGCCAATTTTTTGATCGCCTTTACTTGCATACTGGTAATAAGGATAATAACCATTGTTGTAATAAGTATATTTATACTCCCAATAATTAAATCCTCCGACATTAAAACCAAGACCTAAAAACGGAGAAACTCTTTTTTGCCCCAGTAAATAATAATTGTAATGTAAACCCGATTCAAAAATTCGGTTTTTAGAGGCTATAAATCTACCTGAGTTATTAGTTGCATAAGCATTGGTATCAGGTAATCCACCAAGGCTAAATGTAAACGGTATCTTAAACCCATGCTTGCCATCTTTACTAAAAAACTCGTATGATAACGAAATATTGGTGAACACAAATTCAAAAATATTAATCTGAATCATGCTTCGTTTTTTAAACTCAAACGGTTTTTCCTCAATAGGTTTTGGGTCTTTACGATATGGGCTATAATAAGTGTCTTCTGTTGTTGGCTCTGTGTTTTTTGGACGTCCTGGTTTAATTACTTGAGCATTTGCATTAATTGTTATCACAATTAAGCATATAGTAGAAATTTTTTTAAGCATACATATTTTTTTGTTCAGCTAAGATAATAAAAAAGCCCCATCTCTAAAAAGAAATGGGGCTTAGTTTTGTAAGATAAAAATTCTAAGGAAGGCTTATTTTCTTTTCTAATTCATCAATATATAAACGGAAACGTTTGTCTGTATCCATTAAGTTATTTACTGTACGGCAAGCGTGTAAAACAGTTGCGTGGTCTTTACCGCCGCAATGCATTCCAATAGTTGCTAAAGATGATTTAGTCATACTCTTAGAAAAATACATCGCAATTTGACGAGCCTGAACAACCTCGCGTTTACGCGTTTTAGATTTCATGGTGTCAATTGGTAAATCAAAATAATCGCAAACCACTTTTTGTATGTAGTCAATAGAAACTTCGCGAGCCGTTGTTTTCACAAACTTGTCAATCATTTGTTTGGCAAGGTCAAGCGTAATTAGTTTTTTGTTTAGGGTAGATTGTGCCAATAATGAAGTTAAAGCACCTTCTAACTCACGTACATTGCTTGTAATGCTATATGCTAAATATTCTACTACTTCTTTTGGCAAATCAATTCCTTCGGTATAAACTTTCTTTTCTAAGATAGCAATACGGGTTTCTAATGCCGGTGGTTGTAAATCAGCCGAAAGGCCCCATTTAAAACGAGATAATAAACGTTGCTCAATGCCCTGTAAATCAACCGGAGGTCTATCAGAAGTTAAAATAACTTGTTTACCGCTTTGGTGTAAATGATTAAATACGTGGAAGAAAACATCTTGTGTTTTTTCTTTGTTGGCTAAAAACTGAACATCGTCAATTATCAGCACATCAATCATTTGATAAAAGTTAACGAAATCGTTTTGAGCATTATTTTTGATTGCATCTACAAACTGACGAGAGAAAATCTCTGACTGAACGTATAAAACAGTTTTGTTAGGGAAGTTGTTTTTGCACTCGATACCGATAGCTTGTGCTAAGTGAGTTTTTCCAACACCGTTAGTTCCGTAAATCAATAATGGGTTAAATGCAGTACCGCCCGGTTTTTGTGCAACTGCAAAAGCAGCCGAACGAGCTAAACGGTTACAATCTCCTTCAATAAAATTATCGAAAGAATATTTAGAATTTAATTGAGACTCTACAACAACCTTTTTTAAACCCGGAATAATGAATGGATTTCTGATAGGGTTGCTGCTGATATCTATCGGCATAGATACCGGAGAGTTTTTTAAATCTTTTGATAAAGAAGGAACTTTAATGGTAAGTGGTCTTTCTCCTTTAGATGAGTTTTCTAAAACAATGTTGTATTCAATTCTTCCGTCAGCACCAAGTTCTTTACGAGTAACTTTTTTAAGTAATGTAATATAATGTTCTTCTAACCAATCATAAAAAAATTGAGAGGGTACTTGTATGGTTAAAACTTTTTCTTGCAGCTTAATGGCTTTAATAGGTTCAAACCATGTTTTAAAATTTTGCGGATTTACGTTGTCCTTAATAACATCGAGGCAATTGTTCCAAACAGATTCTGCTGTTTTCTTCTCCATACTTAATTTCATTTATTAACTGTGTATATATAATTTGATAATACTTTATTCACATTAACATGTTTGCAAAAATATACGCTCTCTACAAACTAGCAAACAAATAAATACTAAAAATTCAGTAAAAAAAAATTTATTAGCACTTGTTTTTGTTATTTTTTATTCTTCTCGTTTTTGGGCAAAAAAAATTTTTTGGTTTCATTTTTTTTCATTATAAGATTAGATGTTTTTACTTTTAACCTTTCTTCCCACTAGGTAAACGCCCATAATAATAAGGCTCCCGGCAATTACTTTCATCATACTAAGTTCGTCTTTTTTTAGCAACAAAGCAAATGTAATAGCCAAAAAAGGTTGCAAATAAATGTAGGCGCTTACTGTTGAAGCACTTAGCGATTTTAAGGCATAGGTGTTTAAAAGATAAGCTAAAAAAGTAGTGCCAATAATGACAAATAAAATGGCAAACCAGGCATGGAAAGTAAAAGTGCTAAAGTCAACTTTACTCATATCATCCAATCCAAAGGGTAGCACTAAAAATAACCCAAAAAAGAAAATCCATTTCATAACAGTTACAGTTTTATATTGCTGCATATAGGGTTTTGCCATTACCACAAACACAGCCCAAGAACAAGCATTAATTAGCGTTAAAACGTCTCCAGAAGCCGTTTGACTATTTATTTGAAATGACCTACCACTGCTTAATAAAAGGGTAAGGGCGCCACTTATTCCTAAAGCTAGGCCAATTACCTTATATATGGAAAAACGCTCCTTAAGAATTAAGATAGTAAATAGAGTAACTACAATGGGGTTAATTGTCATTATAATAGCCGAGTTTATGGGGCGCGATAAATGCAAGCCATATATAAAACAAAGTTGGTTACAAGCCACTCCAAAAACAGCCAGTATCATAAATTTTATAAGATGGGGCTGTGAGACCTTCTCTTTTTCAGAAAAGAAAGAAAGTGTCCAAAATAAAAAACAAGCGCCACTCACGCGCATAAGTACCAAACCTGCCGGACCAATAAAATTTGGCATCAAATCTTTTGCTATGCTATAATTGAGCGCGTAAATTATTTGTGCAGCTAATAAAGATAAATGGGCTTTTCTGGCGTCGGTCATAATTGCGATAAATGTATTAATTTAATTGACGAAATTTGCGCTAATAAAATGACGACAACCGACCAACTAAACCGAGCCATAGAATTTAACTTTCCACCTAAAAGGATAATTTCACTTGTGCCATCCCAAAGTGAATTACTATGGTATTTAGGTTTGAAAGAGGAATTAATAGGTATAACCAAGTTTTGCATTCACCCAAGCGAAATGTTTCATTCAGTAAAAAGAATTGGCGGTACAAAAACAGTTAAGTTAGAGGAAATACAAAAACTTAGTCCTGATTTAATTATTGCTAATAAAGAAGAAAACCAGCAAGAACAAATTGAAGAGCTTTGCAAGCATTATCCGGTATATATAAGTGATATATATAATGTTGATGATGCACTGCAAATGATTGAGCAAGTAGGTTTAATTACAGATAGAAAAAATAAATCAGAAGAATTAGTAAATATAATTAAAGAGAAATACAACTTTTTTAAAAACAAAAATTCAAAATCAAATATCGAAAAAAGAGTAGCCTATCTTATATGGAAAAACCCTTATATGGCAGCTGGTTCAAGCACTTTTATAACTAATATATTAAACGAGTGTGGTTTTATAAATGCATTTGCCGCTCACAAAAACAGATACCCCAAAATAGAGGTTGAAGATTTAAAAAAGCAAAATCTTGATTACGTTTTTCTTTCATCAGAACCTTATCCCTTTAAAGAAAAACATATACAAGAACTGAAACTGTATTTACCCGATGTTAAAATTATTTTAGTAGATGGAGAAATGTTTAGTTGGTACGGCTCTCGCCTACTTTACGCTTTTGATTATTTTGACCAATTATTAAAAGAACTTTAAAAATCAATTTTTTTATTACGCGTACTTTTTATTTTGCCTTTATGCTTTTTTGCATCCACTCGTTTTCGCTTGGCTGCCTTACTCACTTTAGTAGGCACCCGTTTTTTAGGTTTAACCATAGCGGCAGCTAAAAGTTTCAACGCCTTTTTAATTAGTTTATCTTTATTAGCGTGCTGAGACCTATCGGTACTTTCATACAAATGCAAAAAACCTTCGCCATCAATTTTATTTTTTAGTTTCTGAGTAATTAAATGCTTTTGCTCTTCGGTTAAAAATTTAGAAGATGCTACATGAAAAGAAAATTCAACTTTACTTTCGGTAGTGTTTACGTGTTGCCCACCTTTACCACCGCTACGCGAGGTTTGAAAAATAAACTCAGAAACTATGTCACTATTCAAAAATTGCATTTCTTAATTAAAGAAGTAAATTTAATAAAAAGAAAATAGGCTTAGACTGCCAAAAATATTATTCTACATTTGTTATATAAATCCAAAAGCATGAAACACAAGCACATATATATAAGTCTACTAATTTTAATAATTAGTCAGTTTAGTTTTTCGCAAACTGTAAACATACAGGTAGATGCCGCTGCAGGCAGAAAAAACATCTCTCCTTATATATATGGTAGAAATAATAGTATTTCTGACGACCCAAATTCTCCTACACCAGCCGCCACCTGGAAATTAATGCGCGATGCAGGCTTACGTTACACCCGCGAAAACGGCGGCAATAACGCTACTAAATATAATTGGAGAAAAAAAATATCGTCGCACCCCGATTGGTATAATAATTGTTATGCTCACAATTGGGATTATGCTGCAAAAACTTTGCAAGATAGTATGCCTAATACACAAGGCATGTGGGCGTTTCAATTAATAGGATATGCTGCCTCTAACTTAAATAACAACTTTAATGATTATGGGTATAATGGCTCTAATTCGTGGGGCGGAACTTGTCAGAATTTAGCCGGTGGAGGAGTTCCTAATAGTGCAGGTACTTGCTCTGCAACAACCAACGGAAACACAAGTTTATATTTAGAAAACTGGACAGCTGATTCAACTACCAACATTCTTAACCATTGGTTTGGAAGCGGAAGTTTAGGATATACCACTACTAACAAAATTTATTGGAGCATGGATAATGAACCAGATGGATGGAACTATACACATGATGATGTTATGCCAACTCTTCCAACTGCCGAAAATTTTATGCAATTATATTTTGCCGTAGCAAAAAAAGCAAGAGCCAAATTTCCAAATATAAAACTAACAGGTCCAGTACCTGAATCAGAATGGCAATGGTACAATTGGAATAACAGTAAAATAACCGTTAGTGGACAAAGTTATAACTGGCTTGAATTTTTTATTAAACGCTGTGCCGAAGAACAAACTGCTTCTGGTATCAGATTACTTGATGTAATTGATATACATAGTTATCCTAATGAAACAAACGATGCTGATGTTGTTCAAGGTCATCGTATTTATTTTGACACTACATATCGTTACCCAGGTGCAAATGGTGTAAAAACAACCAGCCTATCTGGTTGGGATACTAGCATAACTAAAGAATATATTTTTGGGCGAGTTAATAAATGGCTTACGCAATATATGGGAGCAAACCATGGCGTTACTTGTGGTGTTTCAGAATATGCAATTAATAGTACAACACCAAACATAATAGCAAATGCTTATGCTTCTACACTAGGCACCTTTGCCGATAATGGTGTTGAATTTTTTTCGCCTTGGACATGGAACATAGGTATGTGGGAAACCATGCACCTGTTTAGTCGTTACGGAAAAAGCACTCGTATTCAATCAATTTCTTCTAACGAAAATGATATTTCTGCTTATTCATCCATAAATACTGCAAATGATTCGGTAACCATTATACTTGTAAACAGAAACTTAACATCATCTCATGCTACAAATATTTCTCTTTCAAATTTTTCAATAACAACCGGAACTTACAATACTTTACAAATTAAAAATTTACCAAGTACCGAAACATTTGTATCGCACACAAATAATGCATTGCACACAAGTACAGTAAGTGTAGCTTCTAATTCATTAAGTGTTTCTTTACCCGCTTTATCAACTACGGCTATTGTTTTAAAAGGCTCTGCCACTACAAACATCAACCATATAGTAAGTAACAATAACCAAGTATCAATTTATCCAAATCCATCAAATACAAATATTACCATACAAACAGATAAAGAGCTTGGCGCTGTTTTTATTTATAATGCCTTAGGAGAAGTTGTCTATAAACAAGTATCAGACAAAACAAATGTTGATGTAAGCAACTTGCAAAGTGGGGTTTACTTCGTAACCTTAAAAGACAAACAACAACAAGCCTTTGCTACCAAAAGAATTGTAGTTCAGCATTAATTAAAGTAAAAAAATAGAGTTAATTACTCTTTAGCAAAAGCTTTCATTAAATCGTCGGTTATGCCGGTAAACGAATAACCACCATCGTGAAATAGATTTTGCATGGTAACCATTTTAGTATAATCACTAAAAAGAGAAACACAGTAATCTGCGCAAGCTTCTGCACTGGCATTTCCTAAGGGAGAGTTTAAGTTAGCAAAATCATAAAAATCGCCAAAACCTTTTATACCACCACCTGCGGTTGTTTTAGTTGGTGATTGAGATATACTGTTTACACGCACCTTACGATACTTGCCATAATGGTAACCATAACTACGTACTATCGATTCTAGCAATGCTTTAGCATCTGCCATATCGGTATAAAAAGAAAAAGTACGTTGTGCCGCTATATATGATAAAGCCACTACACTACCCCACTCGCTCATAGCATCCATTTTGTAAGCAACGCTTAACATACGGTGTAAAGAAAGTGCAGATACATCTAGCGTTTTATTATAAAAATCATAGTTCAATTCAGGATAGGCAATATTTTTACGGATGTTGGTGCTCATGCCAATAGCATGTAACACAAAATCTATTTTACCCCCCATAATTTCTTGGGATTTACTAAAAAGGTTGGTTAATTCATCCATATTAGTAGCGTCTGCCGGAATAATTTCGCTACCTGTTTGTTCAGCTAGTTTCTTTATTTCGCCCATGCGCATAGCTATAGGTGCATTAGTTAAAACAATTTTAGCCCCTTGTTGGTGGGCTTTTATGGCCGTTTTCCAGGCTAATGAGTTTTCGTCTAAAGCCCCTGAAATGATGCCTCTTTTACCTTGTAATAAATTATGCGACATAGTTTTGTATTTTAATGTGTGACAAAAGTAAGTATTTTATGGTGCCGTTTAGCTTAAAAAATAATCTAAAACTTATATCTTTCTTATTATATTTGTGGGGTATGAATTTTAGAAGTTTTTTTATAATAACCACTACGAGTACATTGCTTTTTGCTTGTTCGTCAAACAAAAATAATGATGAAGAAACGCTGGCTGATTCAAACGAAACAACACAGGTAATTGAGCAACAAAAAATAAATGCTCAAAATGTATTTACTTCTATCCCGGGCCCTGATGAATTATCAAGTCTTATTGCGCAAACCAACTTAGATTATGATGCTGCCTTACTAAACAACCCTGAGAATTTATCTAAATATACTTCTGATAATTTTAAGGCTATAAATCTTGGTTTATATGGTGCCGATATGGTTTACACCAACGTATATGAGCAAGCACAAGAAAGTATGTTGTACTTAAAATGTGTAAACTCATTATGCCGCAGCTTGGGTATTACAGGTGCTTTTGATGAAAAAACAGGTGAGCGCTTACAAGATAATAAAGAGAATAAAGACTCTCTTTTATCTATCGTTTCAAAATCGTTTTCTAAAGCTGATGCATTTTTAAGAGAGAATCAACGCCCCGGCACATCATCATTAATGGTTGCCGGTGGATGGATTGAAGGTTTATATCTCTCGGGTAAAGTTGCCGAACAAGCAAAAACTAAAAAATTGATTCAAAAAATGAGTCAGCAAAAAAAATCATTAAGTGATTTAATTACGCTTGTTGAAAATTCAAAAGTAACAGGCGATGGTGCTTTTGTTTTAGATGGATTAAAAGACTTATTGGTTACCTACCAAAAAATTGCAGATAATACTACCATGAGCGATGAAATACTTGCTGAAATAAACACTAAAGTGTTTGCACTACGCGCTAAACTAATTCTATAGCTTAGTCGTTAGTTTCTTTTTTAACCTCAACTTTCATTTGTCGTAAAAAGCCAATCATACTATCTACGTTAATTTCATCGGGCTTAACATCTTTAGTTCTTAATAAGCAAACATATTCCCACACCTCTAATATATCTTTAGGCTTCACTTTATAAGGCTGGTACTGGGGGTTATCAGAATGCAATTCTAAATAACCGGAACCTCTAAATACTTTTGAGTAGATACGTTTATATACAATGCCTTCATCCTTAGTAAGTAGTACATAAGTTTTACCATCTTTAATTTCGGCTAATGTTTCAACAAATTTACCTACCACAAAATCTCCTGAATTTGCAGGTGGCATAGAATCTCCTTTGATAGGAAAAGAACGATGCTTGCCTGATACAGCAAAAGGCAAAGTCATAATAGGTAAGTTTTCTATAAACTCGGGGTCGGCATAACCATTTAAATATCCTGCAGATGCACGTAAAGGAACAACTTCTATATAATCGTTGCCTTGGCGGTCAACTAGTATAGGAAACAAAAAACGGTTCTTTCCAATCTTCAATAAATTATCGGGATCTGTTTTAGAGAAATCTCCTCTCAACAAAGCATCAATTGATACCTGATAATAGTTGGCAATTTTTACCAACATAGCATAAGGCGGTTCTGCTCTGCCCTCTTCATACGATGCAAATCTTGAACGCGGAATTTTAAGTTCATCTGCGGCAACTTCTTGCGAAACGTTTTTTATTTTTCGCAGAATTTTAAAGTTTGTAGCTACATCACTCATTGCTAATAATTTTAGCGCAAGTTACTAAAATAATTAGCAAATACAAAATTGAGCAAAATATTTTTTTGCCAATCCAACAGCTAAAAAAAACTACTTGATTTTATCTACGTTCATTATAACGGCTTCACCGCTGGTGCAAACAAAATTACCCGTAGCTTTTTGTTTAATAAGTGTTTCGATAGTTGCGCGGTTTTTATCTTTAATAACGTCTTTCACTATAAACTCGGCAACGTAGTCGGTATCAACATACATTGGTTTTAAAAAGTTAAGCGTTTGTTTTAAGTAGATAGTTCCTTCGCCCGGAAACAAAGTACCAAACACTTTAGAGAATAAAGATGCGCCTAACATGCCATGCATAATAGGGCGTTTAAACTGCGTTTTTGCTGCAAAGTCTGCATCTATATGTACCGGGTTTTTATCGCCCGTAGCATTAGCAAATGCAACTACATCAGCTTGAGAAAAATTAAATTCGTACGAGTAAGTCTGTCCAACTGCTATCATAATTTTTTAATTGCGTTATACAAACTTACATAATTGCTTTTACTATAACCAATAGTTTACACAAAAAGTTGGTGATTATCCATAAGCCATTTAGCCTTTAAAATTGCCGCTACACTTATACCATCGGTAATTTTACCTTGCATAACCCAATCAAAGGCTTCGTTTAAATGCAGTTTTTTTACTTGGAGTAGTTCGCTCTCTTCGGGCTCAGCCTCTGTAAAAGAAAGCCCGGCAGCTATATAAACAATTGCCAACTCATCTGTAGCACTATTGCTAAGGTGCATGCGCATAAATTCGGTATAGGTTTTTGCAATAATGCCTGTCTCTTCTTTTAATTCTCTGCTGGCTGATTCTATAGGGTCGGTATCCATTTTACCACCACCTTCGGGAATTTCCCAACTGTAAACATCCGTCGGATATCTAAATTGTCCAACCAACCAGGTGTTATACTCTTTATCTAAAGGCAAAACGCCAATGGCTAAATTTTTAAAGTGTACTACACTATATATAGCATCGTTTCCGGCAGGATTAATTACATCACTTTTTGTAACTTTTATCCAAGCTGATTCGTAAACCTGTTCGGTGGTTTTAGTTATCCAAGGGTTTTCTTCGTGAAAATTGTTTTCGCTCATATATAAGGTGGAAATTACTAAAATAATTATATTTGATAGAGATATTATGTAGTTATTACAAGTCACTATTTAAAAAAGGAATTGTCATCGTCCCAATTTATATTACA
>DATHOW010000196.1:0-14982 GCA_035484495.1 Bacteroidia bacterium
TGACATTGTTTATGGATTATCTAAGGACCGAAAAACTAGTTTCATAAATCGCATGACATCCAGATTATTTTCTTTTGTTTTAAATTTTCTTACTAAAAGTAACATGCCTTATAATGTAACTACTTTACGAATTATGAATCGAAAGTTTGTTGATACATATAATTCTTTAACTGAAAAATCAAGATTTATACCAGGCTTAGAAACTTGGATAGGCCTTAAACATGGATATTTACCTATAATACATCAAGCGAGAGAAATGGGTGAGTCATCGTATAATTTTAAGAAACGATTTTTTATGGCTATGGAGGCAATTATATCATTCTCTGATTATCCCTTACGATTAATTGTTGGGCTTGGCAGCTTAATAGCAGTTCTTGGTTTTTTAATGACTATATTTTTGATGACCTCTAAATTATTTTTTATTGAATATCAGGCAGGGTACACTTCTACTATATCGTTAATCACTTTTTTGGGTGGCATACAAATTATGGTAATAGGGTTTGCTTCTTTATATATAGGAAGAATTCTAAAAGAAGTTCAAAACAGGCCTTTGTATATTATTAATGAAAAACATAATTTTAGTTAGAAGAAAATAACTAATGGCGAATTCATTATCTATTATAGGGTTTGGAGAATTGGGAAAGCAATTTCATAATTTTTTAAGTGAAGAGAAAAAAGATATTTTTATTTTTTTTGATGATATAGCAAAAAAAAATAACGTAAAACGGGCATATAATTTTGATGAACATAAAAAGCTTGAATTTAAAGAAACAGAATTTTATGTTGCTTTAGGGTATAAACATTTAAAGTTTAAGAATAGAATTCTGAACGAGCTTAAAGAGTTGGGAAGAAATATTCCAGCTTATATTCATCCTAGTAGTTTTATAAATAAATCCTCAAAATTATCAGAGGGTGTTTTCGTTTATCCAATGAGCAATATTGATAAAGGTGTGCAAATTGGAATAGGAACTTTGTTAAATAATAGTGTAGTAATTTCCCATGATACGGTTGTTGGAAATTGTTGTTATTTATCGCCAGGTGTTATAATTTCGGGAAATGTAAAAATTGGTAATCATACGTTTATTGGTTCAGGCAGCATTATATCAAATAATATTTCTATTGGAAATAATGTAACGATAGGTGTAGGTACGGTTGTTACAAAAAATATACCTGATAATGCTTCTGTAATTGGTAATCCAATGAAAATAGTTGTGAAACCGCTAATTATTTTATAATAAATTTACCTAATAATATTTAATGATAGATTTTAATAAGCCTTATTTAACCGGTAAAGAAACTCAATATATTCAAGATGCAGTGGCATCAAAGAAAATATCTGGTGATGGTGTTTTTACTAAAAAATGCCACCAATATTTTGAAGAGAAATATGGATTCAAAAAAGTTCTATTAACTACATCATGTACGGATGCTCTTGAAATGGCTGCCATTTTATTAGATATAAAAGAAGGTGATGAAGTTATAGCCCCGTCTTATACTTTCGTTTCTACTGTTAACGCGTTTGTATTGCGTGGGGCTAAAATAATTTTTGTCGATTCTGGCAAAGAAAACCCCAATATGGATGTTGATGCTATTGAGGCATTAATAACTTCAAAAACGAAAGTATTACTTCCGGTTCATTATGCAGGAATTGCTTGCGATATGGTTAAAATTATAGACTTAGCAAATAAGCATAATTTATTTGTTATCGAAGATGCGGCTCAGGCAATTGATAGTTATTATAAAGGTAAACCACTTGGTAGTATAGGGCATCTTGCGGCTTTTTCTTTTCACGAAACAAAAAACATCATTTCGGGTGAGGGCGGTATGCTAGTTATTAATGACGAACGTTTTGTGAAAAGAGCAGAAATTATTAGGGAGAAGGGAACCAACCGTTCAGCATTTTTTAGAGGAGAAATAGATAAATATGGATGGGTTGATATAGGCTCATCTTTTTTACCATCTGATATTATTGCTGCTTTTTTATATGCTCAGTTGGAAAATTTAGAACGCATTCAAAAAAGAAGAAAAGAAATTTGGGATATTTATAATAAAGAGTTAACACCTCTAAAACAAATAGGAGTTAAATTACCGTTTATATCAGCTGATGCTACCAACAACGCACATATGTACTACATAATTTGTAGGAATTTAAATGAGCGAACCCAATTAATAAAACATTTAAAAGAACAAAAAATAAATACGGTTTTTCATTATTTATCACTTCATAAAAGTCCATATTATATTAATAAACACGATGGTAGGGTTTTAAACAATGCCGACAATTATACAGATTGTTTATTAAGATTACCAATGTATTTTGAGCTAACCAATCAACAAGTTTTAGAGATATCTTCTTCTATACTTAGCTTTTATAAAGCAAAGTAAAATGCAAAAAAAGGAATTAGTTTTTTTTACTAATGCATATCCGTATGGCTACGGGGAAATGTTTATAGCAAACGAACTTAATTTTTTGGCATCTTTTTACGATACTATTTATTTGTTTTATAGAACAAAAGAAGAAGGTTTAAGAGAGTTGCCTAAAAACGTGGTGTTAAACTATATTGAAGTGCCTAATGTACAAATGAAAAAAACAGTTTTAAAAAGGAATTTTTTTTTTCTTATTTATTTAGGTTTAAATGAACTTTTTTTTTCTAGGCAGAAAGGCGCATTCATTAAAAATCTGAAGTACAATCTTACTCATATTTTAAACTGTATTTATTACTCGGAGCAACTTGTTTCTGAATTAAATAAAGAAACATTAAATAGTGCGGGTTTTTACTCTTATTGGTTTTTTGATTGGAATTTCTCCCTCTCTATTCTAAAACACAAAAAAATAATAAAGAAAAGCTTTACACGAGCTCACGGATATGATTTGTATGAAAACAATGGTAAGCCTAATTATTTGCCATCTAGAAAATTCTGTTTAAAAAATACTGATTTTGTTTTTCCGGTTTCTAAAATGGGTGAAACTTATCTCAAACAGCTTTATCCTAACTGTAAAAATAAAATTGGCTATCAATATTTAGGTACAAAATATTTTGGTATAAATCCTTTTTTACCGAATGATTCCTATATGCATATTGTTTCTTGCTCTAGTATGTTTGAAGTTAAAAGAATCGATTTAATTGTTGAAATTCTTAAAAACTTTAAAATTAATGTTCTTTGGACACATATAGGCGATGGTTATCTACGTAAAACGATTAACGAAGAAGCAAAAAAGCTACCCGAAAACATTAAATATGATTTTAAAGGCATGTGGTCGCAAAAGCAAATTTTCGATTTTTATAAAACAATATCAATAGATTTTTTTATTAATTGTAGTTCCTCAGAGGGGCTGCCGGTTTCAATAATGGAAGCTATAAGTTTTGGCATTCCTGTTATAGCCACTGATGTAGGTGGTACTAAGGAGATAGTTAATAAATCAACAGGTATTTTAATAAATAAAGAATTTAATCCTGCAGAAGTTGCGCAATCTATAATGGAGTTAAAAAATAACAAAAATATATTAACCATGCGTAATGAAGCAAGGCTGTTTTGGAAGAGTAATTTTTATTATGAGAATAATTATACTGAATTATTAAAAAAAATAGATTCAATTAACAAAGGATTTAGATAATTTAAAGTCGAATAGAAAATGAAGAGCAATGCCTACGTCCAACAAGTTATTAATCTGAGCGAGAGTGTAGATGATAGGATACAATTCCATAATGAAGCGGGTAAATTACTTGTTAAAATGGGACAGGATAAAAGTTTTTGGTTTGAAGTTTTCAAAACAAATTTGTCGGACAAAGGATTTTTGCAACGAAAATGGACCATGTACGAAATTCCTTTCTTCTATATTTATGAAAATAACGATTTTTATATAAAGGCACACTTATTTGTTCCTTTAAAAACATACGAACCACATGTGGTAACTTCTGCAATTCATCATCATAACAACTATATTCTTTCTTCCTATGCTGCCTACGGCTCTGGTTACGAAGCAATGCTTTTCGAAAAAAATATAGAAATTGACCCAACAACAAAAGAGGTCAAGCTTAAAATCAAAGAGCATTTTACCCAAGCAGATAAACCTTTACATATAGTTGATGCATGGGAACCTCATGTGGTTATTAATCCAATCTCTTTATCAGCAACACTTGTTTTATGGAGCCCTGATAAAAAAAGAAACACAGATGCCCTCAGAAGTAACCCCATATTAAAAGCGATAAAAACGCCTTTGCGTAAACTTATTTATGCTTTAGGTTTAGATAAAAAAATTGGAATAGCAGCAAAAGATACCTATCAATTCTACGTAACTGATAATAAATTTTATGCTGTATTAGAAGAAGATTATTTTGCTCCAACCCGCCAACAAGATGGGGAGAATGTAAACGATTATTCTGTTCAAACCTTGTTTGCCTTTATGCAACGCATGGGGTTTAGTGACCATGACTTTTTAAAATTATTGAAAGCAAACAATGATGTTCCTAGATACTATCATAAATGGATTGATATGTTGTTAAGTAACCAACCTATCCCAGATACCTATGCCAAAGAAGTAATTAATGTACCTAATGGAAGAATGATGGTAAAAGATATATTGAACGCAAATAAAATATAGAAGATTGTACAATCTTCATTTCTAAATGATTTACGTTACTCTTCTTGACCAATTTCACCCTGGCATTTATTCAAGCCAAGTTATTGATGTTTGTGATTATTTAAACGATAAGTACAAAGCTAAAATAAGGGTTGTAGCTTTTTTATCTGTCAGAGAATTAATGAAAACGGATGCGAGAAAAAGACTCAAAAAATTGTCACCAACCAGTATTGTTCTACCTGCATTCCCCGGATTAAAAAACTTCCAATATACATCGCTATTTCTTTTTTTTGTATGCCTTTTTACGGGAGAACGTGTTGCTATTTGCCGAAATGTTTTTTGCACTAAAATGGCTTTGAGTGTAAAAAGAGCTGGGATGTTAAAAAAAGTAGTGTTTGATGGGAGGAGTGCCATGACTGCTGAAATAGAAGAATACGATGTTTTTCCTGTAGATTATTTAAGAAAAAATGTAAAACAGTTCGAGTCTGACGTTGTACAGAATGTGGATTTTAGAATGGCCGTTTCTGAACAATTAGTTAGTTATTGGCAGCAAAATTTAGAATATAATCAAAACAACCATGTAGTCATCCCTTGTACTTTAGATAGAAAACATTTTAATATGGAAACATATGTATTTGATAGTAAGGTACACGAAATTAAAAAGGATATGGGGATAAAAGAAGAAGATGTTATTTTTGTCTATTCGGGTTCTACTGCCCCTTGGCAGTCGTTTACGCTGTTAGAAGAAAAATTTACTCCTTTATTAGTAGCTAATAGAAATAATAAACTTCTTTTTCTTTCAAAACAAAATGAAGATAATTTAAATTTAAAGAAAAAATTTCCCGATCAGGTTTTTATTAAATGGGTTGAGCATCAAGATGTGTTAACCAACCTTCAATGTTGTGATTATGGCATACTGGTTAGAGAACAGTCTGAAACAAATCGTGTAGCATCTCCAACTAAATTTGCTGAATATTTATATGCTGGCTTAAAAGTGCTTGTTTCAGAAAACTTGGGAGATTTTAGCTCTTTTGTTGTTGAGCATGATTGTGGATATATAGTTAGCGAAAACAATTTTGATAAAAACACACTTAAAAAGGTGGATTTGGAGACAAAGAAAAAATGCTTTGAGTTAGCTAATCTATATTTTAAAAAGGAAGCTGGCGTAAACGATTCAGCTTATAAGATTTTAATGTCTGCAATTAAAGAGTAGGGAAATGTTGGTTAGTATAATTATACCGTGTTATAATGTACAAGAGTTTATCTCTACGTCTATTTTATCCGCTTTAAACCAAACTTATTTAGAAACTGAAATAATTTGTATCGATAATAATTCCACAGATAATACATCTTCAATTTTAAATGATTTTCAAATTGAATTCCCTAAAAAAATAATTGTACTTAAAGAGTCTAAAAAGGGCGCTCCTGCAGCTAGAAATAAAGGACTGGCAATAGCAAAAGGAGAATGGATACAATTTTTAGATGCCGATGATGAACTAATGCCTGATAAAATATTAAATCAGGTAAATTTTATTTCTAATAACCCGACTATTGAATTAATTATTGCATCCTTAATAAAGAATTTCGTTAAAAGGAAACAAGTTCTTTTGGAATCTTTAGATAATGTATGGATTGGTGCTATTGTTAGTAGAGCAGGATGTACATGTTCTAACTTGTACAAAAAATCAGCTTTAGAAAAAATTAATGGCTGGGATGAGGCAAAAATAAGCAGTCAAGAAACATGGTTGTTGTTTAGTTTATTAAAACAAAAATGTAATGTTGCAGTTTTTCATAAAGCTGAAACTATTATAAATGAAAGGGTAGAAGGATCTATCACATTTAATAATAGAATTGGAAATTGGGAGCGTTATATTGTTTTTCGTGAGGAGATATGGGAGTATTTAAAATCAAGCGGGTTACTTACTCCTGAAATTGAAACTGCGCTTAAACAAAGTATTTTTGATAGCATAAGATTTTCGTTTATAGAAGATCCGAAAAAAGCTGTTTCTTTATATGAAAAATATGTTAAAGAGAAATTTAAACCTGTTGAATCGAAGGTTACCGGAAAGCACTATTTACGCATATATAATTTAATTGGGTTTTCGATATTAGAGAATACGAAGGCAATAATTGGAAAATATTTTAAATAATATAATCTATACCCTCCATTTGATAGTTTTTTTTAAGTAAAATGAATTATTATTTCCCTTCTTTTATACAAAATCCTAATATTAAGCAAGAGATATTACCTCAATTAGAGGTAACGGTGAATTCTGGTACTAATGCCCTTCGCTTATTATTGAGAAGTTTTAACTTAACAGCTAACGATAAAGTTGCTGTCCCTTCTTTCGTTTGTAATTCGGTAAAACAAGCAGTAGAACAAGAGAAACTTGCCCCCGCATTGTTTGATTTAAAGCCCGATAATTCGTTTTGGACATCATATAACTTTGATAGGATAAAAACAGAAAACATTAAAGTGATTATTCTAGTTCATTTGTATGGCTTTATACACCCTGATACAAATGAGATAATTAATTATTGTGAAACAAATAAAATTAAATTAATACATGATGCTGCACAAAGCTATGGGATAGATGAGCAGTTTATACTAAGGGGTGACGGCATTGTTTATTCTTTTGGACCAGGTAAGTCAACTACAGCTGCTGGTGGTGCATGGATAAAAAATTTCGGAGGTAATAAATCATTTTTTACTTTCAACAAGCCCACATTGTTATCTTTTCAAAATACAAAAGGTAGGTTGTTTTTAAAGTCTAGAATTTTTGGTTACCAGTTTAATCAATATGAAAAACTGCTAAATGTAATCGTAAATAAAATCCATTCTACTTCTATTTTCCGCATGAGTGATTTTCAACTCAAAATGGCATCATATTCAATTTCTAATTTGAAAGAGGTAATTCCCTTTAGAAAAAAAAGATATAATATACTGAAGACTGCGACGGTTAAAAACTCATTGCTCAAAATAGCTTATGAGGATAACAATGGGTTATATTTTAAAATTATTTTTTTTGTTGAAAACGAAGTAGATAAATTCAAGGCTTTCTTAAACCAAAATGATGTTCCTTTTTTTACATTATTTAATGAAACTGAAAAAATAGGGCTTGAAAATTTTGATAAAAATGCTACAAAATTTATTGAAATTTCTTGTGAGACTAGTATTCCTGAAAATGAAATAGAGAGAATTGTGGGCTTATTAAATAGTTATAAGTAATTATTATGGAAATTGTAAGTGTGGATAAACTAGGTGAAAAAAATGATTATCCTTATTTTTATTCCAAAAAATACGCCTCTTTTATTAATTCGGAAAACAAGAATGTGATTTTGTTTCGTGATGAAATAGGCAACAGTATCGTATGTAAAATATGGAAGAATAAATTTTTGAAACTAATTCAACCCATATATCCGCCACTTTCAGATAATGCAATACGTTTAAATAAACAACAAGAATCAGATTTTCTGAATGAATGGACAACATTTATAATCAATAATAAAATAGCTCATAGAATTGTGCCATCTGAAAACTTTGGAGTATTTAAAAGTAAACCTAAGTATTCTATCTCTGCCCCGTTTGGTACTTATTGCCTTAACCTTGAAGAAAGCACGGAGCAGGAACTATTTCGAAAAATTCATGCTAAGCATAGAAATGTTATTAAAAATGCTGAAAAAAATAACGTTGTTTTAAAATATGGTAAAGAGTGTATTAAGGATTTTTATTTGCTATATGAACAAACAATGAAACGTTCAAATATGTATTGTCAAGATATAACATATTTTGAAAATTTTTATTCGTTAATGCCTCAAAATATTATTTGCGGAGTTTCTTATTTTAATAATATCCCACAAGGTGGGTTGTTTAGCCCTTACACAAAATTTGGTGCTTTTTATTTATTTGGAGCTTCTAATAAAAAAATAGAAATAAATGGCGCTATAAATTACTTGCACTGGAACACAATCAAACTACTAAAACAGCAAGGGGTTAAACGGTACGATTTTGTTGGAGCGCGATTAAGCGATATTTCCGGTACAAAATTGGAGGGAATCCAACTATTTAAAAAACGTTTTGGAGGCGACCTTGAAAAAGGTTTTTTATGGAAAAAGGATATAGATGTATTTGATTGTTTCGTTTTTGATGAATTAATACGACTTACGTATACGCTAAAAAAAGAAACACCTTTATTAGATATAATTGATGAAGAATTGTTGAAAAATAGTACCCCACATAATGTCAAATTTACTTCAACAAAAAGAATCGGAATCAAAATGCAGGAAATGAAGGAAACATTCCGAAAAAAAATTAGGAGATTAAGAAAAGTAATAAAAAAAAACGATTTAGTAAAGGATTTATCATTAGCTGGAATACAAAAAGGAGATACCATTTTAGTTCATTCATCATTAAGTAAAATTGGTAATGTTAAAAATGGGACACAAACTGTTATTAATGCATTAATGGAACAAATAGGAGATAAAGGGAATTTAGTTATGCCCGCATACTCGTATGTTGATTCGATGGAAAATACATCGCAAGAAAAGGATTATATCTTTGACCCCATTATAAGCCCATCTGTTGTTGGAAAAATTACGGAAGAATTTAGAAAAATGCCTAGGGTTAAAAGAAGCATTCATCCTACACATTCTGTTTGTGCTTATGGTGAATTAGCTGATTATATTACTAGTGGGCATATCGATGCTGAAACTAATTTCGGCCTAAACACCCCATTTCATCGGGTTAGGGAATTAAAAGGGAAAATTGTTGGGTTAGGTATCGGTATTGGCCCGGTAACCATATATCATTCGGCAGAAGATTTTTTTCCTGAACTATTTCTTGATGTTTATTTACCTAAACCAGAGACAATTAAGATTCGTGTTGATGGGAGCGAAAGTACAAAATCTATTTTCATTCATAACCCGGCATTTCATTCTAATAGAATTGATAAAAATAAATTTGTTGAAAACTGGTTAATGAATCACTTTTTAAAAAAAGGTATTTTGCATATGGGAGCTTTCGGATCAGGAATTATTTGGTGGATGGATATACAGGAATTATTTGATGAACAAATCGCCTTAAAACAAAAAGGGATTTCAATTTACAGAGTACCCGAAAATGAGTAAAAATAGAAATATACTACTGACTTTCGATTATGAACCTTATTTAGGTTCAACATCGGGTTCTTCTGAAAAATGTATTTTGCAGCCAACAAATGCTTTACGAGGTATTTTAAATAAATATGATGCAAAAGCTATTTTCTTTGTGGATGTACTATATATCTTTAATTTAAAAAAAAAAATAGAGTTGCATGAAAGTGTTAATTCAATAATAGCTCAACTAAAAACATTGTATGCTGAAGGCCACTATATATTTCCGCATATACATCCACATTGGTTGGATGCAACTTATTTAAGTGATAAAAAACAATTTTCATTAATAAACCTTTCTCATTACTCATTGGTAAGTCTCGGATCACAACAAATAGAAAATCTTTTTAAAGAATCAATATGTTTTCTTAAAGAAATAGGAATTTCATATCCTAAATGGGGTTATAGAGCAGGTGGGTGGTGTATTCAACCTTTTAATTTATTTAGAGATGTTTTTATTGCAGAAGGAATTATGTATGAATTTAGTGTTTTACCTGGCTATAAGAATGATAACCAAAATCAAGCATTTGACTTTTCTTTAACAAAAACAAACCAACCTTATTTGTTTTTAAACGATGTAGAAAAAGAAGATTTGAAGGGTAAGTTTGTAGAATTCCCTATTTCAACAGTAGAGTTTAATAAATTAGATTTGTTTAAAGATAAGTTAGTAAGAAAATACTTGTGGAAAATGAATGATAGGGGGTGGGGAGATGGAACTAGTGCACAAACAGCCGCACTGAAATCCAATTTTATTAACAGAGAAATGATTTCAATAGACGTTTTAACTATAGCCAAACTAAATAGGTACAAAAAATATTTAGCTAGTCAAAATTATATGCATTGGATATCGCACCCAAAAATGTTTACCAAACATGGGTTAAAAGTATTCGATAGTTTTTTAAAATTTGGAACAAGCGATTTTAATTTGACATTCGATTTCGAAAAAATGATGCCTAATAATAACTAACATGAATTTACTATTAATTATAGGAACGCGTCCTAATTTTATTAAGGTTACACGTTTTAAACAAGTGGCAGCTAATTTCCCTAATATCGATCTTAAAGTTGTACATACAGGGCAACATTATGATACTGCAATGGCGGATGTGTTTTTTGAGCAATTTAACCTAAAACCCGATTATTTTTTAAATGTTGGTGCTGGTTCTCCTAACTTTCAAATTGCAGATATCATGTTGAAATTGGAGGAATTAATTACAACAAAATTCAACCCCGATTTGATTTTAGTGGTTGGTGATGTAAACTCTACTTTAGCAGGAGCCTTAACAGCAAATAAGTTAAATATTAAACTTGCTCATGTAGAAAGTGGTTTGCGTAGTTTTGATATGACGATGCCTGAGGAGATCAATAGAATTATTACAGATAAATTGTGCAATTTATTTTTTGTTACTGAACAAAGTGGCTTAGATAATCTTAAAAATGAGGGTGTAAAAAAGGAGAAGATAAAATTTGTTGGTAATACAATGATAGACACCTTGGTTGAATTTTCTGATAAAATAGAACAGGCTAATATTTTAGAGAAATATAATTTGTTGCCCAAGCAATATGTTTTAGCAACTATACACCGACCTGCTACCGTTGATTTTGAAGAAGGATTAAAAAAACTAATTGAGCTTTTCGAAAATATTACAAAAAAATATAAAGTTGTTTTTCCAATTCATCCACGGACAGTAAGCAATATTAAAAAATTTGACCTATATGAACGCCTAGTTTTAAACAAAAATTTAATAACCACAGAGCCGCTTGATTACTTCGCTTTTCAAAAACTAATAAAATATAGCAAATTTATAGTTACCGATAGCGGTGGCATACAGGAAGAATCCACATTCTTGCAGGTTCCTTGCTTAACACTTCGAAATAATACTGAACGTCCCGTAACCTGTACCATAGGAACAAATACATTAGTGAAATTTGATGTTTTAGAGATTGGCAAATTAATCTCTGAAATTGAAAACGGAACCTATAAAAAGGGCAGTATTCCCGAACTATGGGACGGAAAAGCTACAGAACGTATCTTTGCTGAACTATTAAGTGTTTAAATTCCTCCAATTTTGTAAAAATACAGATTGAAATTGGTGGATAAACCTATTTTAAATCCCCCCCCCTCATTATTTATCGGATAAATTTCATATAACTTATTGACTGATAGGTTGTTTAAGTTTTTTATTGAAATATGCGATTTAAATATAAGCTAGGTAAATTAGTTACTTAAGCACCCAACCTTTTATGTTTTTGCCTCGTATAAGTATATGAAACGTGTGTTTTACATATTTTAATGAATATTGAACTTGATTTAATAACAGCTTGTATTAACCGCGAACGTAGGGCTGAATACGAGCTTTATAAACTCACTTATAGCTATTTAATGAGTATTTGTATTAGATATACCAACAATAAAGAGGAAGCTGAGGAGGCTTTGAACACGGGTTTTTTAAAGATTTTAAGTAACCTGACTAAATATAAAACTGAAATTCCATTTAAGGTGTGGATGAGAAAAGTTTTGGTAAACACATTAATTGATGCTTATAGAAAGCAAAAGGTAAATAATGGGCAAATAAAATATGTAGAAGAATATATTGAAACAAGTGATTTTGCTGATGTAAATAATGCGCTAACTAAAATGAACGCAGAGCAAATTTATACAATGATAAAACAACTTCCGCCAATGAGCCAAAAGGTGTTTAATTTATATGCCATTGATGGATTTGCACATAAAGAGATTGCAGAAATGTTAGAAATGAGTGAAGGAACATCTAAATGGCATTTAAGTTTTTCTAGACAACAATTAAAAGAGATGATTACCAAAATAATTCCACAAAAAAAGATTGCATCATGAGTACAGAGCAGGAAAATTTTGACGATTTATTAAAATCTAAGCTAGACGGAGCTGAGTTTTCATTTAACGAAGCTAACTGGGATAAGGCCGAAATGCTTCTTATAAAAGCTGGGGAAAAACGAAAAAGAAGAATTATTGGCTTTATATTTTTTATTGGATTAGTATTGGGTATATGTGTAATGATTCCGTTTATTGGTAAAGAAAGCATAGAAAAAAGAGATATAAAAAATGAATTAATAGGCACAAAGACTGAAAGCAGCAGTAAAAGTGATATTAACTTAGAAAACAAGGAGGAAAGCAGTAATAAGATCGAAAAAACTAATAAAGATACAAAAGGTGTACAAGGGCATTTCGCAATTACAAAGGGCAGTAATAAAGTTGTAAAAACTAATATAAAACAGGTTAAAGAAAACGCCTCACAAACTGCTTCGGGAGATTATTCAGCTAATGCAAATACAAGCGAAAATAAAGAAGGGGTACTAAGAAAAGATGAGTTGCCGGTTATAAACAATGTTCCTTCGTTAAAGCAAGCAAATAATTCTACTAATACAGTTTTTAATGAAACTCGCAAAAACCAAGCTGTAAAATTTAAAAAACAAGAGGGCAGGAGAGAGGGTGATAAAAATGACAATAACAGCTCATCAACTATAAAGGGAAGTAAAACGGCTGAAGTATCGGTAAATAATAATAATTTTAAAGATGATAAAGCTAAAACGGAAGAAGTAAAAAACACTGTTTCTATTTCTTTAAAAAACAACCCTGCTTCTGCAAAAAATAATCCTACTAATGGAATTGGTAAGACATCAGATTCAATGGATATTTTGACTTTAATAAACAGCCATTTAAAGAAGGATACTGTTATTGATATAAAAAATAGCCTTCTTGTAATAAAAGTTGATTCTGCTAAACCGATTGTAAATAGTAAATCAGAATTATTTAAAAAGTTCACTTTCTTCAGCATTGATGCCGGAGCAAATTGTGCTTTTGGGTGGACAAATCATTCTATACATGAAGCAAATGGATTTAATGCAGTTTTTGGCGTAAGTATTACCCATCAATTCGTAAAAAAATGGAGTGTATCATTAGGACTTCAATATAATAATCTGGCCCATTTAAACTATAGTAATTATACTAGTAATAATTTAAAATACGATCTTGGTTATAATCAAACAAAAACTGTGATAACGCCTACTCTGCTTTATTACCTCGGGATTCCTGTAAAATTGCAATATCATTTTAATGAAAAAAATAGCTTATCTATAGGTGTAAATGCCTTGTATTTATTAAATACAAATAGTAAAATAGAAACTTATACCCAAAGTACTTTTGGAGCCCCTAGCTATAATAGCTCTACTGGAAAAGGGTATATGGATGGTTTCTCTACATGGGATATACAGCCTGCACTTGCATATCGTCGGAATTTTTTTAAATGCCTAAGTATAAATGCCGAAGTATATTATGGGTTGATAGACGTAAAAAACAATGCTGTATTTGGACTTGCTAAATCTGAACATAATAGCGGATTTAAACTCACTTTATCATATAATTTATTACATAAATAAACATGAAAATAGTTAGACTAATTTTTTCTTTGCTAGTAATGGTTCTTTTTATTCAAAGTTGTAAAAAAGAACATGCCCCTGTATCAACTACTGGCACACCCGAATTTTATTTTAATGGTTCAATTGCAGGTGTGTCAACCTCTTTAAACGCTGGGGTAAACAATTACTATATGTATTCGTCTTACGTACAGGATAGTAATAATATTTATGATTTTATTGGAGATTTAAAACAGACAGCATCTAACCTTAATAGTATTCAAATTCAAATAAATAATTATAAAGCCTCGGCACTTAATGCTCCTATTAACATAGATTCAGCATTAATGGTAGGATATTATAATTATTATATTCCAGGTACCACAACTACAACCACCACCACAACAACATCAACAGTATATCAAGTACAATTTAATTCAGCATATACCAATGGTACCGCACAAACCTATAATTGGAATTTTGGTGATGGCACTACTTCTACGGTAGCAAATCCAACTCACATATACTCCCAACTTAGTTATTATAATGTTTGTTTAAATATTACAGGCGCTAATTCATGTTCGAGTAATATTTGTGATACTGTTAATTTAACATCTCCTTCGTCTTATTCTTGCCACGCAACTTTATCATCAACAGTTGTAGCTGGCACTAATGTAGTTAATTTTGGAAGTACAGCAACTGGTACAGCCCCATTTAAATATTCATGGGATTTTGGAGATTCTGCTTTAATGAATAATTCTGATTCAGCATCTGTAATGCATAATTATGCAAACGCTGGAACATATCAGGTTTCTTTACATATTAAAGATTCTACGGGTAATATATCTGTGGCTAAA
>DATHOW010000197.1:0-4930 GCA_035484495.1 Bacteroidia bacterium
TTTATCATCTTTTGGCAGGGTTACTATTTCGTAGTTATTGGTACTAAAATATTCTTTATTTAAATCCGAAATTTTATTTTTAAGCGTTTCCAGTTCTTTTGTATTGCTTAATATAATCATAAAATAGTGCGGTGCTTTATCATCTACTTTATATGTAGTAGTTGGTAAATCGTTTGCAGACATCGTATCGGCAGGTACAAAAGTTTGTTTTTGTTTTTTAATAAGGTCTAAGGTGGTTTTAGCCATATCGTACACTTCGCTTTTAGGGAATTTTATAACTACCGATGTTAAACTTTTTTCAAGCGAATCTATCCCATACAAATAACCTGTTGAAAGGGCTCCTAAATAAGCAAACTTGGGGCTCAATGTGCCTTTGCCATATTTTACCAAAGCATTATTACAAATAGCAATTGCTTGGCTGTAATTTTTATTTACGTAATCGTTATAGGCAACGTCATATTCGGCAGCCACTTCGCTTTGTTTTGCATTGACTGATTTGGCAAAATCGGGGTCATTAATAATGCGGGCATAATCGCTCTTTGGGTAATTAGCTAATAAAAACGCTTTGGCTGCTGTGGCTTTTGGGTCGTTTTTTTGTTGAATAAAAATGCGGTACAACTGGTAATAAGAAGCTGCTTCGTATTTATTACCCGGAAAACGCTGGTTCATTGTTTCGAATGATTGTGCCGATTTTTTGCTGTTGTTTAGCATCTCTCTGTAAATAGTGCCTAAAGCATAATAGGCTTCCAGTATTTTTTTGTTTGATGAATCTTGGTCGGCTTTGGTTAGTGGCAGGTTTTTTAAATAATACTCTATCTCATGTTTATCATTCGATTTTAAAACAACCGTATCTTTCCCTTTAGCCGAATCTTTAGCATTGGCAATTTCTGTTTCCTCAAACGTAAACGATGTTTTGTTGCTACGCCTCCAGTTGTCTTCATTTTTGCGGTTAGACCCCCAGCGTTTTATAAAGTCGTTTAAACCTTGCGCCTTAAGCATGGTGTTGTAAAAATACCAATCGGCCGGGCCGGTACCGCCTTGTGGTGCTTGTGGTGTAAAACCCTGACTTGGGCTTAAAGGTGTGCCGCCGCCTGCACTTGATGCAGCTTGTTTTTTAGCCACCGAATCGGCTTCGTGCTTAATTAAGTTTTTAATAAGTTGTTTAACCAGCTTGTTTCTTGCAACCGTATCCATGTTGGCTACGGCTTGCAAACTATCTTGTGTTTTAATAATTACTATGTTTTTTACCAAACTATCTAAGCTTGTTTTTTTAGCTTTTATATCGGCGTAACCCGGATAATCATCTTTAATTAAGGCAATGGTGCTATCATAAAAACGCGATGAGGGCACATAGTTTTCTTGCTCAAAACTTATGTCGGCTAATTTTAAATACGATTTTGCTTTTTGTTTATTATTGCTAACGCTATTTTTTACCGATAGTTTATAATTACTAAAAGCATTATCAATGTTGTTTTGGTTTTCATCTAGCTGCCCAAGGGTGTAATATATAACATCTAATAAATCGCTGTTCTTAAAATCCTTAGTCATTTTATAAAGCTCATCTTTTGCTTTCTGAATGGCTTCGGGGGTTTTGTTCATTAACGACTGCCTCATTTTTGCATAAAAAATAAGGTCGTAGGTTGGTGGTCGTAACCTAACTACCATGCGGTAATTAAACATAGCTTGCTCGTGCTTGTTTTTTTCTTCGTACAACTGCCCCAGTATAAAATGGTAACGTGCCCTAACAGCTTTTTTCTTAGTTAACTTAATGGCTAGGTTAAGTTGCTTAATGGCTTCATCGTACTGCCCATTGCCCTGTTTAATGTAAAACTCGGCATATAGTGCGTGATAATGCCCTTTATATTCACTAGGAAACTTTCTATCGTTTTTTATTAGCGAAGAGTAGTGGTCTGATTGCGATAGCGCATTTAACTCATTATAGCTCTTCATCAACCAAAGTTTGGCTTCTTCTTTTTGTTTGCCTTTGTAGGCCGATTCTACGTACTCAAACGACTCAATAGCCGAAAAGAACTCGCGTTTATAAAAATGGGCTTTGCCAATTGTATTCCAGCAATCATCAACCCAACGCCCCGAATTAGGAATTTCAACCTTACTTTTTTTATCCTTTATAGCATGACGCTGTATGCCCTCACTCGATTTTTTTATAGCCCTATCCATTTGCGGAAAAATGGCTTTGCAGCTTTCCTTAGTGCCGTATTTAAAAACGGGTAAAAGCTCGGTATAATCGTCTTTATAGGCATCTTCAAGGTTTTGTATGCCTTCTTTCAGGCTCTCGCGGGCATAAAAATATACGTTGTAACGCAGGGTTACATCGTGGTATTTTCTATTAATAAACTTGTTTTTATACTGCGTACAGGCTGTAAACAGAAAAATAAAAAGTCCTGCAATTAATAATAATATATACTGTCTTTTAATAGGCATAAAATTGTCGGCAAAACCAACATAACGTAAAACCTGCAAATTTAGTATTTTTTATTAGGTAGTTTAATAAGGTTAATTATTACGTTATAGATTGTATATTTGTTTCCTTTTTAAAAATTGATACTATGAGCAAAATAAAATTTGGAACCGACGGATGGCGCGCTATTATTGCCAAAGATTTTACGGTAGAAAACGTTGCACGTGTTACTGAAGGCACAGCAGCTTGGTTAAATAAAAATTTTAAAAACCCAAGTGTAGTAGTGGGGCACGATTGCCGCTTTGCTGGCGAGCTTTTTGCCGATACGGTTACTAAAGTTTTTATAGCCAATGGTGTAAAAGTTTATTTGGCTAAAGATTATGTTTCTACCCCAATGGTATCCTTAGGCACAGTTACTTATAAGGCCGATTTGGGCGTTATTATAACCGCAAGTCATAACCCGCCATCGTATAACGGATATAAGCTAAAAGCCAACTACGGTGGGCCTTTAACACCCGATAAGGTGCAAGAAGTTGAAGACATTATACCCGAAAAAAGCAAAACCGATTTAGATAAAGTAGATTTAAAAGATGCCGAAGCTAAAGGCTTGCTTGTATATAAAAACTTAGAAGATTTATATGTACAACAAGTAGAAAAAAGCTTTGATATAGCTGCCATTAAAAACAGCGGCATTCGTTTTGCTTATGATAGCATGTATGGCGCAGGTAAACGTGTTATGATGCGTTTGTTTCCCGAAATTGTGCATTTACACAACGATGATAACCCGGGCTTTCATGGGCAGGCACCAGAGCCTATCCATAAAAACCTATTAGAGTTTTCTAACCTGATAAAAACCCGTGGCGATATTGATTGCGGTTTATGTACCGATGGCGATGCCGACCGCATTGGCTTGTACGATAGCAAAGGCAACTTTGTTGACTCGCACCACATTATTTTATTACTAATACATTACTTAGCTAAGTACAAGGGGCAAACAGGTAAAGTGTGTACAGCGTTTAGCACTACGGTAAAAATTAAAAATATGTGTGCCCACTACAATTTACCTTTAGATGTGGTAAAAATTGGCTTTAAGTACATTTGCGGTATAATGGTTACCGAAGATGTGTTGGTGGGTGGCGAAGAGAGTGGCGGTATAGCCATTAAAGGTCATATACCTGAGCGTGATGGCATTTGGATGGGCTTGGTTATTTGGGAGTTTATGGCAAAAACCAAAAAATCGTTAAACGAGCTTATACAAGAAGTGTATGCTATTACGGGCGAGTTTTGGTTTGAGCGTAACGACATGCACATTGATGAGGCACTAAAACAACAAATTATACAAAACTGTAATAACAATAAGTATAAAGAGTTTGGTAAATATAAAGTAGAGCATGTAGAAGATTTAGATGGGCACAAATTCTTTTTTGATGCTAACCATTGGATGATGTTACGTGCCAGCGGTACCGAGCCTGTTTTGCGCATTTATGCCGAAGGGGTTAACAAAGCCGAGGCTTTTGATATTTTAGAAGATACCAAAAAAGTACTTTTTAAATAGAGTAAGTTTTCACTCACAATAAAGTGGTGTAATAATAACAAAACCCTATAGGTTTGTTATTATTACACCACTTTTTGCTTGTAGTATTTCTTATAAAAAAGGTGGTGTGGTGTAATTTGCTATACACTTCCCACCACCCTACCAATTTGTTGTACTCAAATTATATATGCTTTTTATTATTTATAAAGTAGTACAAGTGTTGGTTTAGCCATACAAACCCCGTACCCTATGCCACTTGACTATACCAATATATATTTATTATTTTATTATTACTTTTTTTGAAGGTGTAGTGCAGTCTGTGAGGGGGGCTACTGCGTTGTCATTTCGAAGGAAGAATGACTGAGAAATCTTTATTTGCAAATAATCTAATCCCAAATAAAGATTTCTCCCTGTGGTCGAAATGACAAAGCGCGAGTTTATATAAAGTGGTGTACTAGTATAGTTTGCCTATACAAATTATACTAGTACACCACTTTAAAATATATATAAATAAAAATATATATATACAGGTTTAGCCCCCCCCTATGCCATATACTAACCCCGCATTCAAAAAAAGTAATAAATATATATTAATACAATCAAGCTGGTACAGGGTAGGAGGGGTGTATAGGTAAATGAAAAGTTGTACCGCTTTATACCCTTATATAAATAATAATAAGTACATATATGTAAGTGGTATAATGGTATAATTTGTATAGGGAAACTGTACCATTATACCAGTTAAAGCAAGCCCTTGTCATTTCGAAGAAGGCACGCCTGAGAAATCTGTATTTGCAAATAATCTAATCCCAAATACAGATTTCTCCCAACGGTCGAAATAACAAAGCGTGAGTTTATATAAAGTGGTGTACTAGTCCAATGTGTATAGCACAATTGGACTAGTACACCACTTTTATAAGCGAAAAAATATATAAAAAAAGGTGGGGTGGTGGGAAGTGTATAGCAAATTACACCAC
>DATHOW010000198.1:0-8797 GCA_035484495.1 Bacteroidia bacterium
AGAGAAGTGGAACAAAAAAGTAGAAGAAGAATTGCAACATTTAAACGCCTACAGCAACACCGAGCTTAACCTTACCATAAAATAAAGCAGCTATGGCATCACCCATAAAACATTACAACAAAATTTTTATCCTTCTTTATATTTTATTTACCGCAGCACTTTATGGCTGGTTTTATTTTGACGCAAAATACAATGCCTGCGCCTTAACCGATTTAGCTGCTAACACAAACTCTAATTGCTTTATTTATAAAGACATTAATGGTTTTTGTTTTTTGGCCTGGATACTAACTTTAACCGTGTTAGTTTTTTTTACCACAAACAATGTAATAAACAAAGGCCTTAAAGCCTTAAAAGTGCCTGCCCTTGTTGTGCTTGTTACCGGTGTATTATTTGTAGTTGCTGAGCTTTGTTTTGGAGTGATTTTTAAGGGGTAGAGAAAAAAAGCTTTACCTATTTTACAATTTGCTCTTTTTATATTCGCCATCAAATAGTACAGCCCAGGTTTTACCACCATCTGTGCTTACATTCCAGGTTTGCCTAACCGAGCCGTTTTTCATTTTTTCCCAAACAATTTGGTTTAATCCTTTTTTTGCATCGCCATACTGCGCATCGTCTAATATCATTTTTCCATTTACAAGTCCGCCTGTTAAAAAAAGAGTAAGTCCCGAATTGTCAATCCAATATTGTTCCCAACGCTGCTGAGCCGGGTTATATTTATTTAAACTTTTACCGGTATATTTTCCTTTTATCACCGAGTAATTCTCTAATAAACCCACACTATCAATAATAGATTCTATATGGCTTTTACCCACCAGTGTATCGCTTTTGTATTTATACACATCCCATTTACCTAACCAAAAATCGAATTGATGCTGCATTGGTTTGGTATTTTGTTGTTGCGCCACGCTATTTTGTATAAATGCTATGACTAATAAAAAGATTATTTTTTTCATGGTATTTTAATAATGCTCGTTAACAAATATAGTTGTTTTATTAATTAATTGATATATCAAGTAATTAGTTTAATTAAAAAAAGCTACGTTGTAGAATAATGTGTAAAATAATTCGCGCTTTGTCATTTCGACCGCAGGGAGAAATCCGTTTTAAACCAGATTTCTCAGTCGTTCCTCCTTCGAAATGACAAACAGGCGGTGAACCGCATGCTAAGCCATATTTTTTTGTATATTAGTTATCTAATGAAAAAGCTAACACTTATATTTTTTGCTTTTGTACTATGGGCTTGTGCTACTAAGCCTAAGCAAAAAGAATTGTTTACCGCAGAAGAGCTGAAACTCATTAACGAAAACAAGGATATACTTAACACCAAAGGATATAGTTTCGCAAAAAATGATACTGACAACTATATACTTTTATTATACGCACTAAAAGCCGTAAAACTTGACACTACTGTTTACAAAAACACCGTTTTTAGATTAAATGATATAATATTTGAATACATAAACGACGTTCCTCTATACGATAGTTTATGTGAAAAATATTACGGCACAAAAATTATGAGAATTAGCACCCGCGAATATTTTGAAAAAATGGGAGCTAAAAGCATAGATAGCCTACTTATACCCAACAAAAAAAGCAAAAGTTTCAGTGCAGGATATTGGCTTATTTTTGACAACCTAGTGCATTTAATTGAAAAAAAACACCATTATACCGGCATGGACAGAAGCAAGGCGCATTGGAAAGAAAGAGAAATATCGTTTTATAGACATTACAACAATAACACAAATGCTGAAGTTAAAGAAGCAGGTGATTTTTTAAAGGGCAAAACAAAAACCTTTGCACTTAATGATGTGGAGGATGGCAACAGTTGGCTGACAGAATATTGCCAATCGAAACAACCCGGCAAAACTTGGTTTTTGTACTGTAATGATTCTTTAAAAAATATGATAGAGGCGAAAAACCCTTACAAATTAACGAACGAAGAGTATAAAAATAGGTTATTATGGACTCCCATTGTTACCTACGATAGCATGGGTGTGCTACAAAGTGTAAGCTGCAAAAACAAAAAATACGAAAAGCCTTTGTTTGATTTATTTAGTAAACTAAACGGCTTGCAAGAAATAAAACTGCTAAACAAAAAAAGGATTGGTTTTAGTTTTTATGCAATAACCGATAAGCAGAATTAGTTTTTGTACAGCTGCGTTAGGGATTGTAGCAAGCTGCCGTGCAGCGCGAAAAGCCCGACGGTGGTAACCCACCGTAACGCCCAAATAAAGATTTACTAATTTTTTATTATTTTAGTGGGGATGAAAAATATTCTTTTATTACTATTTATATTTATTGGTGTAAAAGGGTTTACGCAAGCACAAGTAGTAAAAGAAACCATAGATAGCTCCTCAAATATTTATTATGAACGAGTTGATACAAATTACTTTGAAAGGCATGGATTGTTTCCATTTCAAACTGAATTACCTGATGGCAAATGGTACATCCTATATAATAATAGTAAAATCTACGCAATATTTAATTTAAAGGATAAAAAAATTATTGACACAGTATTCTATTACTGGCCAAGCGGAACTGTTTTTATTCGAGAAGTGTATAAAAACGGCTTATTAAATAGCGAGAAAGACAATTATCACAAAAACGGAAAAATAGGTGTCAAATCATTTTGGGACAACGGGGAAAGAGTTGGGGTCTGGAAATATTACAATGAAGAAGGGAAATTAATTAAAAAAATAAAAAGCACAGACCCTCGGCTTGGGCCAAAATAAAAGTCAGAAACAATTTTTCAGTAAAAGCCCCTAGCCCAAGGGGCTTTTTTATTGCCTCATAAATTTATGCCGCAAAGTACAAATTGTATGTATTAATACAAATACATTTGTAGTATGGCAGCGCAAGATATTTTATTGGATGATAATTGGGATTTACTCATTGAAAACGGCGACCTTATTATAGGCAACGCCAACCAACAACACATTGCTTTAATAGTGGTTACGGGGCCCGGGCATTGGAAAGAAAATCCTTTCCTGGGGTTTAATGCGGCTCTATATGAAGGCTCGAACGCTAACCCTACCGAAATGAAAACCAATTTGGCTGAGCAAATACAAAGTGATAATGGTGTACTAAACCAACTAACGGTATCAAATGGTTTTATTGTAAACATTGACGCCGAAAGATTAATTAATTAAACATGGCAACAAAATCGTTTATAGCACAAACCGGGCAAAGCTTATCAGACTTGGCTTTAATGGCCTACGGCGATAGCAGTATGGAATTTGCTTTACTAAAAGAAAACCCAACCCTTAACCGACACGCCGCCAGCTATGCAGGTGTAAAAATAGTTTACACGCCGCCTACCAACAATGCAAACTACACGAGGTTGGGTTTAACCAAATTGGTTTTTGCAACATCGAGTGTAAAATTATCTCTCGGCGATTATTTGTTGCAAGAAAACGAAGCCGACTTTTTATTAGAAGATAACACAGGTAAACTAGAAGTTGAAAACTAAGCCATGAAAACAAATACATTAAAATTACTATTACTTGCAGCCGCTTTATTACTGGCAGGTTTTTTAGCACAGGCACAGGATAAAAAAATTAGTCAGCTACCTGCATTGCCCAGCGTAGCAGGCAACGAAGCCATACCGCTTGCCATAAGCGGCACTAACTATTATGCAACACCTAACCAATTAAAAACGTGGTTAAACATTGTGGCTTATGTGCCACTGGCGGGTACAAATAAAATTACGGCTCCGCTTACTTATTCTACAAACGTAGCTAGTCTGTTTACAAAATATAGTTTAGTAGATAGCAATTGGGCGGCAACACATTTTGTGCCATTAGGCAGTAGCGCCTATTTATCATCTACGCTTACAAACGGAAAAATTTATGTAGGCAATAGCAGTAATGTTGGCACAGTCGTTACGCCTTCGTTAAATTCGGCGGCAGGCACATTTACCATGAGCAACACGGGGCAATTTACATTTCCGGATGCCACAACCAGTGTAAGAGGTTTTTTAAACAATACCGATTGGAACAGCTTTAACAACAAACAAACTGCCCTAAGCGGCACAGGTTTTGTTTATCAAAGTGGCTCTGTAACATCGTACACAACATCTATCCCCAATGCAAGTTTAGCCAACTCAAGCATTAGCGGAGTTAGCTTGGGCAGTAATTTATTTAATCACTCAACGGCTTATGGTTTAAGCGGTAGTAATTATAATGGTTCATCATCTCAAACGTGGAAGGTTGATACATCAACCATTGTAAGTAAATTATATTTATTTGCTAATGCCAGTGGCTTTATAAAAGCATTAACTACAACGGGCACAAGCGGAGCGGCATCGGTTACAACGGGCACATTAAATATACCGCGTTACGATAATGCCACTACATTAAACTCATTAACTACGGCAACTGTTTTATCAAGTGCGGGCACATTTACAAGTGCCACCTGGCAAGCAACACCCATAGCAAATGCCTATTTAGCTAATTCAACCTTTACAGTAAATGGTACTGCAATGGCTTTAGGCACAAGCTCAACCATTACATCGGCAGCAGGCACGTTAACAGGCACAACTTTAAATGCCAGCGTTGTAACATCATCACTAACAAGTGTTGGCAATCTTACGGCAGGCACAGCAAGTATATCCATATATCCTGTGGTTGGCACAGTTACAACGGCATCTGTAATAACTATAAATACAGATAATTATACTATGTACACGGTTACTTCATTAAGTACTGCTACAACTTTTACCACGCCAACAGGCACACCAAAGGCAGGGCAATCATTAATTATCAGAATTAAAGATAATGGCACAGCACGCGCCTTAAGTTTTTCTACCGGTACAAATGGGTTTAGGTTTAGCGGCGATGCGCCTGCACCAAGTACCACCACCATTTCTAAAACTATGTATTTAGGTTTTAGATGGAACGAAGCCGATAGCAAATGGGATAACGTATCGCCTTACATAGATAATTTTTAAGATGAAAAAACTAGTTTACACTTTATTCTTACTATTTTTTGTTTCGTTATGTAATGCCGCAAGTCGTTATTGGGTAACAGGAGGGACTGGTAATTATGCTTCAACAACAAACTGGAGTACATCAAGCGGGGGGTCATCGGGTGCATCTGTTCCAACATCAACAGATGACGCTTTATGGGACGGAAATAGCGGCAGTGGTACGGTTAGTATTAGTACATCAGTAGCGAGTTTAACAGCAACATTTACAGGATTTACAGGCACTTTAAATATAACTAATTTTTTTACTATAAACGGAAACTTAACATTAGGAAGCGGAATGAGTATAACCGGTACAAGTTATATATCAATAAATGCGGCATCAACAATAACTACAAATGGAATATCTATTCCTTTTTTTAGACTTGCAGCAACAGCCGTATACACATTAGCAGATAATTTAAACGTAGTAACTTTTACTTTACCTATCTCGGGTACTTTTACGGTTAACACTCACAGTATAAATATAACGGGAGATTTTGCAGGAACAAGCTCGGTTTTTATAACTGGCACAGCATCATGGAATATGACTGGTACCGGCAGTTTTAATTTTACATCGATATTTATATCTACAAGTTTTACTCAGAACTCAAGCGGCACAATAACATATATAGGAACGTCTGTAATCCAAGCGGGTGGCACTTTTACATGGACATCAGGTGCACATGTTTTCTCATCTTATAATTTTGCCATGACAGGTGGGACTATTTCAACCGGCTCGGGGTTTGTATTGCCAAAATCAACGCAATTTGATGGTAGTATAACTTTACTTACCGATGTATGGTTTTCGGGCAATGTATCTATGGCAGTTGGTGCTAATACAACATTTTCAGGAACGTTTAATATTTATATAGGCGGCAGTTTAGATGCAAGTACCGGCGGCGTATCGGGGTCTAATACACAAATTATTCTCAACGGAACCGGAACTCTTCAAACTTTTAATGGCGCAGGAGTGCAATTTAGTATTGATATTATTATAAATACATCGGGCACAATAACTATGGGAACTCAGTTTAGAAAAAACTCAAGTTTGTTCCAGGTTTTATCTGTTGGAACTTTTGTAAACACCGGGTCTACTATATATTTCCAAAATCCTCAAACATTAGATTTATCGTTGGTTCACTTAAATAATGTTACGTTTTTAAACACAGGTACAGCAACACTAAACTCTATTCTACTAGTTGATGGTACATTAACCTGTGCCGTTGCAACAAACACAACTTTGCAAGGTTCGTTTGGGGCAACTATAAATACATTATCACTTACCACAGCAGGCTTAGGATTAATATTGCAAGCAGGCAACACATACAATGTTACCGGCGCAATTACTTTTACAGGCACATCGGCATCGCATGTGTTTATAAAATCAAGCAGCACAAGTGTGCGCGCTATACTAACACTTAGTCCAACGGCATCGCAAAATATGCGTTACTGCAATGGCACGTGGATAGATAGCTCGCTTGGCAAAACCATACACACCATTGGCACTTTAAGCAACACCATAAACTGGAGCACTGTAAACAACAACTTTTTTACGTTCAATTAAAAAACAAAAAATATGTCGCGCATTTTAAATTTAAACAGCACAAAAACAATTGTATTAGTAGCACAGGTGGCAACTGATACCAACAGCGTATCAATTGATAGCGTTATTGATGACGGACAAAGCGTAGTTGCCAACCTATCGTTTGGCATTAGCAACTCAAACAAACAACTTACGTTGTGGAGTGGCACCGATTACACAAACATTGGACAATGGACCGATACCGACGTAAACAACCGCATTATAGCATTACTTAATTAATTTTTTTAAGACCATGCAACACAACTTAACCGATATAAGTTCATCGCCGGGCAACCACTACTATTTAGTAGCAGGCATTTGTTTGTTTGTGGCCGAGTGGGTTAAAAATTTAGACGCCTATCATATACCCCAAGTGGTTATGCAGCTGTTTCAAATTGCCGCGTGGAGTGCCACCATTATAGCCTGCATAATAGGCGTGTATTTAAATCACAAAAAAACTAAAAACAAATATCACGACCCAAACTAAAAAGTACAAACAAATACATACAAAATGGAAAACAACCTAGACCCTATTGATGTTGCCACAAAATTTATTGGCACAAACAAGCGCTCAATTTTTAACGATTGGTTTTATGCTACCAAAGGCGTAACAACTGCCTATTGCGGCACCTTTGTAAGTTATTGCCGTTGCATGGGCGATTTACCCCTGCCCCGTATAGATTATATGCGTGGTTTTGCCAGCGTGCCCTTTGCGGTAAAATATTTTACAGCAAAAAATCAGTTAACCGATAAACCCCAACGTAACGACCTTGTTTTTTTTGATTGGAGCGGACACAAAACAAATTTTGAACACACCGGTTTATTTAAGCACGATAACGGCGATGGCGTAACCTTTACATCTATTGAGGGCAATACATCAAACCCCGATATACCACACAGTAACAGCCAAAGTAATGGCGGTTGGGTAATTGAAAAAATACGCCCTTACACCTGTGCCATTTTTGCACATCCGGTAAATTAAAACATAAACCAAAAAAATAAACCCATGAAAACATCCGACTTTTTAAAACTCGACATTCGTGATATCCTTAAAGCCTGCATTATTGCCACACTAACACCCGTTTTGGTTTTAGTGCAACAAAGCATCGATGCCGGGCAACTAACCTTTGATTATAAACACCTGGGCATGGCAGCCATAGGCGGCTTTGTGGCTTACTTAATTAAAAACTTTTTAACCCCACCTGCCATTGTATCAAAAATACAAATTGAAGCACAAAAAAATTAACCCCTAAAAAAATAAATCATGAGCGAACAAACCAAACAAGGCATTGGCACCCAATTGCTGCACGCCTTAGTACTTTTTGCCGAAGCCGAATTACCCGTGGTTGAACAAGCCATTGAATTAACTGCCTGCAAAAAATTAGAAATTTTTAAAGCCATGCTGCACAATGCCCAAAACAATTTGCCTGCCAACCACCCATTAAAAAAATTGGTAGAAAACGCCGGCATTAACCTGTTGCTAAGCATTGCACAAATTGCCGAAACCGAATTAAGCTGCCCTATGCCGCAGCAAACAGCGTAAAGGCAAAAAACCAAAGCGCTTTCCATTCGCAGGTTTTTTAAGCCCAAAGTTTATAGCTTGGGCTTTTTTGTTTTTATTATTGGCGTTCCAGCGCTTACGCCGTCGGGCTTTTCGCGCTGCACGGCAGCTTGCTACAATCCCTAACGCGAATTGAAGGTACTTTATTTGGTTTTACTTCATTTTGCTTGCTTTGCCTATAAACATTAGGTTTTATAGGCTTTTTAAGGTCTTAAACCGCAAATCTAAATTAACCTAAAATCGGTTTAATTAAATAAAAGCGTCCCCTATTTAGTCCCCCATGTCAAATATTTATATTATGTTTGCAGTATCATTAATTATGCAATAGTATGGCAAGCGCAACATTTGTTTTAAAACAACCTAAAAGCAAAGACAAAACTTTAATTTACCTACTGTTTAGGTATCAGGGGCAAAAATTAAAATACTCTACCAAACAAAAGGTTTTGCCTAAGTTTTGGAATCCCGAAAACCAACGAGTAAGAGAAACTAAAAACTTTAACCAATATGCAGAATTTAACGCCCTATTACAAAAGATAGAAGATAAAGTATATGATTGTTACAGGAAAATGTTAATAGATAACATTACACCCACTACCGACAAGCTAAGAAAAGAGTTAAACAAAAAAATAGTATCGGGCGAACTTTCAACACAAAACGACCTTTTAAATTTTATTGATTTTGGTATTAA
>DATHOW010000199.1:0-13442 GCA_035484495.1 Bacteroidia bacterium
AAAGTTCTTTTAAGGTTTGAGCTTCTTTTACAATAATTACTTGTCGTTCACCCATCATCGGGAAACCTTTTGCCAAACTTATAATACTTGCTAAATCAGTATCTCGGCCATATAGTACTGTTTGGTTAAACCCTTTTTCGGTGTCATCCAATACATTATGTTCTATGTAATTGCTTATCTCGTCAATAAAATACGGCTCTTCTCCATGCAAAAAATAAACGGGCTTGTAAAGCTTACGTTTTAAATCGAGCATAATATCGTTGAAGTCGGACATAGTACTTGTAGGATTATTTACCTAACAACTTTTTAATTTCGTTTAATTTTAAAAGCGCTTCAACCGGTGTAAGTGTGTTTACATCTGTTTTTAAAATCTCTTCTTTTATTTGTTGAAGAACGGGGTCATCTAACTGAAAGAAACTTAATTGATAATCACTATCCTCGTTTTTTTGAACCAATCTACCTTCGGTATCTACTAAAGTTTGATTAGGTTCAAGCTCATGTTCTTTCTCCAATTTCTTTAAAATTTCTCCGGCACGTTCAACTACATCTTTTGGCATACCGGCCATTCTAGCCACATGGATACCAAAACTGTGTTCGCTTCCGCCTTCGGCAAGCTTCCGCATAAAAATTACCTTATTAGTAAGTTCTTTTACCGTTACGTGATAATTTTTTACACGCGGAAAATATTGTTGCATTTCATTCAACTCATGATAGTGCGTGGCAAATAACGTTTTTGCTTTACATTGTGGATGCTGATGTATATATTCTGCAATGGCCCAGGCAATAGATATGCCGTCGTATGTAGCAGTTCCTCTTCCAATCTCATCTAATAAAATTAAACTGCGGTTGCTTAAGTTATTTAAAATGCTGGCTGTTTCATTCATCTCCACCATAAAGGTGGATTCACCCGAAGAAATGTTATCTGAAGCCCCTACACGGGTAAATATTTTATCTACTAAACCAATATCAGCACTTTGTGCCGGAACAAAAGAACCTGTTTGTGCTAATAATGTAATTAAAGCCGTTTGGCGTAACAAGGCAGATTTACCACTCATGTTCGGGCCGGTTATCATCATGATTTGTTGTGCATCGGTATCTAAAAAAACCGAATTGCTTACATATTCATCTCCAACAGGTAATTGTTTCTCTATAACAGGGTGTCGACCTTCCTTAATATCAATAGCAAATCCTTCGTTAACTGTGGGACGCACATATTTGTTGTTGTTTGCTACAATTGATAGACCAAGCAGGCAATCTAAACGAGCCAGTAATGCGGCATTTTGTTGTATGTTAATGGTAAACTCTGTAACGTAAGCTACCAGCTCTTCAAATAATTTTGTTTCAAGTGTCGTAATTTTTTCTTCGGCGCCTAAAATTTTTTCTTCGTAAACTTTTAATTCGGGTGTAATGTAACGCTCTGCATTAGTTAGTGTTTGTTTACGTACCCAATCTGCCGGGGCTTTATCTTTATGCGAATTGGTAACTTCTAAATAATAACCAAATACATTATTGTAAGCTACTTTTAATGAAGTGATTCCTGTACGCTCTACTTCGCGTTGCTGAATTTTTAATAGATAATCTTTACCCGAATAAGCAATTTGTCTTAATTCATCCAATTCGGCATTTACACCATCTGCCATAACTTTTCCTTTGGCTATTGATACAGGTGCATCTTCATTTAGTGAATTTAAGCGTTGCTGAAGTTCTTTGCAATCTTGTAATCCTGCAATAGTATCTTCAAAATATTTATTATTAAAGTCTTTTAGGTTTTGTTTAATGTTTTCAGTAATGGTAAGCGACCTTTTTAATTGCATCAACTCACGTGGGTTGATGCGCATGGCTGCGGCTTTTGATATCAAACGCTCTAAATCACCTAACTGACTTAATTCGCTATGTAATTTGTTTGCTTCTTCAGTATGTTTGGTAAAAAATTCTATAACATCTAAACGCTTATTTATTTGCGTGATGTTTTTTAGTGGCATGGCAATCCAACGTTTTAGTAAACGAGTACCCATTGGAGTAACCGTTCCATTAATTACATCAAACAAAGCTTTACCATTTTCATGTAAAGGGTAGATAAGCTCTAAATTACGGAAGGTAAATTTATCTAACCAAACAAATTCATTTTCATCAATGCGCTTTAAAGACGTTATGTGTTTTAATTTATCATGACGGGTTTGATGCAGGTAAAACAACATAGCGCCACATGATGCAATAGCGGCTGGCATTTCTTCTATCCCAAATCCTTTAAGCGAATTAGTGTTGAAGTGTTTGGTTAAAGACTCCTGCCCATAATCAAAAGTAAAAGCCCAGTCATCAATGCCGTATATGTAATATTTGTCGCCCAGTAAATCTAAAACCTGAGCACGTTTGTTACGCTCAAATAAAATTTCGTTCGGACTAAACTTGTGAATAATCTTTTCAATGTATGATGCATTGCCTTCAGCTACAATAAATTCTCCGGTAGAAATATCAAGCAACGAAATCCCGTGAGTGTCTTTACCTAAATGCAGACTGCATAAAAAGTTGTTAGTTTGATGGTCTAATATTTTTTCACTGTAAGCTAAGCCAGGCGTAATTAACTCGGTAACACCTCGTTTAACAATTGTTTTGGTAAGCTTAGGGTCTTCTAACTGGTCGCAAATAGCTACACGATAACCTGCACGTACTAATTTGGGTAAATAAGTATCCATTGAATGGTGGGGGAAACCTGCCAGCTCAATAAATTGCGCAGAACCATTAGCGCGACGAGTAAGTACAATGCCCAGCGCTGAAGCCGCTTTAATAGCATCTTCGCCAAAGGTTTCGTAAAAATCACCTACTCTAAACAATAATAAAGCATCCGGAAACTGAGTCTTAATTTGGTTATACTGCCTCATTAAGGGAGTTTCTTTGTCGGGGCTATCAGTCTTTTGTTTCTTCTTTTCCATATTACAAACGGAGATGCAAGATAGGAAAGAGTTAGGAGTTTAAATAGATGAGTTATGAGCCTAATCTACTGAGTTTTAAAAGGTTTTGAACAGCTTTTTAGCCTTTTTTAAAAGAAAAAATTTCGACTAAATGTATAAACATCCCTTCTTTGATTAGAGAAGGGATGTTTTATTGATTTTACTTTTCATCCAACCGCATATTAAGTGGGTTTTTCCCATCGGTAATAATAATTTTTGAATTGGGAGAATTAGCTAATTCTTTAAGCACCTCAATGGTTTTATATTTAATAGACATGGGAGTTATGGCTGTGTTTGCCAATTCTTGCGATTTTTTAGCGGCCTGTGCTTCTATAATAATTCGTTCAGCTTCTTTCTTTTGTTTTTCAATAGCAAAATCTATCTGCATGCGTTCTTGCTGAATGCTGGTTTCTTTTTCGCGTTTTAGTTTTTCAAAACTAAACTCCATTTCTTTTCGTTGTTTTTCAATGGTAGCATCAGTTGCTTTCTTTTGAGTAAGTATATCAACTTCTTGTTGTTTTATTTGTTGCTCAGAAAGAACTTTCTTTTCAATAGCCCTATCTATTTCATCTGGCACGTCAATATCATGTATTAGCACTTGGTCTACAACAAAACCGTAATGACCAACATCTGCATTAATATTTTTGAAAATTGATACTTCAAGCGAATCGCGCTGTGTCATCAAATCCATGGCTCGGTAATGTAAGCAGGTCTCTCTTGCAATGGCCGACAAGTTGTTTATAATAACTTCATTTTCGTAATCCATGCCTAGCGTCAAATAAATGCCACGTATAGCATCGGGTTTAATGTGGTATAGCATCGTTAAATTTACTTTTGCCTCTAAACCTTCTTTAGTTGGTAATAGTGTTTTAAGTGAAATTTCTTTTACTCGGGTACTAAATAATACATAACTGGTACGAGGGCCTTGCGGATACTTGCCCGCAACAAAATTTTGGTCAGACAAAACGCCTCGCTTAACCTTTAAACCAATTTCTCCCGGGTCAATGGTTACACAACTTTGCCCAAGTAAAATAATGCCTAAGCAAAAAAATAAAATATTGTGTCCGGCAAAAAAACATTTTCTGTTACGAACATTTTTCAAAATAGTTTTCATTGGTTAATGAGTTAAGTTTGAATAAATAGATTGGTGTTTAATGAATTACTTGATGGTTTACAAAAGGTAGGCCACACTATGCCAAACTGAAAAAAATTAACAATGGTTAACGATTGCAAGAATTTGTGAAGTTGTATAAATTAAAAAAATTTAATCAACTTTTATGTGATACACATCACTTTTTGTGCGTTGTATGTTACGTATAACAAAAGGGTCGGGTAGGGGAATGATTTCCATTAAATCAAACATGGTGCAACCTTTACTCAATCCTTCAAAAATTAAAGTAAATTTATTATTTCCGTTATAGGCAAAAGTCCATTCAGGCGCAAAAGAAATATTAAAGGCGGTTATCAGTTTAACCCTTCTGCCGCTTTCTTTCTCTACTAAAAAAGTACCGGGCCAAACTCGTACTGCATTAACAGGATTATAGACGCAGTGTATGATAGTTTGACGTTCTTCACTCTCAAGCGTTTTAGTTTCCTTCTTGGTTTCTATTTTTTCTTCAACATCTATCATTGCGCAGTATAAACATGTAAGGATAGTTTACATTCTTTTGCTAAAGATGCGGCAAGTTTCTCTCCCTCTTTAGTAAAAGGCCAAACAAAAAGTGTTTCTATAGGGTGGTCTTTACAAATGGCATTTATGGCTTGTATACAAAGTTTTTTACTTTCTCCTTTGCCTCTATATTCTGGTAGTGTAGTTACTGAACATAAATAAATACAGGTGTATTTTTCTCCCGGTTTTGTTTTAGTAAGAATGTCTTTTTCCGAAATTTTCCTCGAAAGAAAATCATTCATTACAGTTGTTGTAGTTGGTATAACAAGCGCCCAAACAGCTGGCCCTTTTTCATCAGCAAACTCTGATAAGGTTGCTGGGTGAATTTTCTCTAGCTTTTTCATCACCTTTTGGTCTACTTGTAATTGGTTTGGGTCTTTACGTGTGTCAAAAACCTCGTCAATTAAAGATAACATGCGACTAAAATTGGGAAGGGGCTTTGGCATAAATAGAGTATCTATTTTTTAAACTTCTGTTTTAAAGCAGATAAGGCAGATTGCATATCATTTGCATCGTAAGCAATTTCTTTTTCTTTTTTAGTAGATGATTTTGCTGCAGATACATTTCCGTTTCCTTTCATCGATAAAGCAATACGGTTGCGTTTTAAATCTAATTCTAAAACGGTTACCATCACTTGCTGATGCACCTTTACAATTTTATTAGGGTCATCTACAAACGTATCTGCTAAATGAGAAATATGTACCAAGCCATCTTGGTGCACTCCAATGTCCACAAAAGCTCCAAAGTTTGTTACATTGGTAACTATACCGGGTAGTTTCATTCCCTCACGCAAATCTTCAGGTTTTTCAATCCCTTCTGCAAACGAAAATATTTCGAACGATTTACGTGGATCACGACCCGGTTTTTCTAACTCATTTACAATATCTCTAAGTGTTGGTAAACCAATAGTATCTGTTACATAATTGGTAATTTTAATTTGTTTGCGTAACTCTTTATCGGTAAGTAAATCAGCAACAGAACAGTTTACGTCTTTTGCCATTTTTTCTACCACCTCATAACTCTCAGGATGTACTGCACTTTTATCTAAAAGATTTTCGGCTTTACTAATGCGCAAAAAACCGGCACATTGCTCAAAAGTTTTTTCGCCTAGGCCTGAAATTTCTTTTAACTGAAAACGATTTTTAAAAGCACCATTTTCATTTCTATACTCAACAATATTTTGTGCCAAGCGACTATTTAATCCTGATACATAAGTTAGTAATTCTTTGCTAGCTGTATTTAATTCAACACCAACAGCATTTACACAACTACTAACTACTTCATCTAACTTATTTTTTAATTTGGTTTGATCAACATCATGCTGGTACTGCCCAACTCCAATAGATTTTGGGTCTAGTTTAACTAACTCAGCCAATGGGTCAGCCAACCTTCTACCAATAGAAACTGCACCACGCACTGTTATGTCTTTATCCGGAAATTCTTCGCGTGCCACATCAGAAGCTGAATAAATAGAAGCTCCACTTTCGTTTACCATAATAACCGAAATTTCTTTCGGTAGAATGTCAATGCTCCTAATAAACGTTTCGGTTTCACGGCCTGCGGTACCATTACCAATTGCAATAGCTTCAATAAGGTGTTTAGCACAAAAAGCAAGTACAATGTTTTCTGCTTCCGATTTTTTTTGTTGAGGATAGATTACGGTATCAGCCAATAATTTACCTTGCTTATCAAGTGCTACCACTTTGCAGCCGGTTCTAATGCCCGGGTCTATGGCAAGAATTGCTTTTTGTCCTAGTGGAGATGAAAGTAAAAGTTCGCGAATGTTTTGTGCAAATACATCAATGGCTTTGTCATCTGCTAACTCTTTTGTAGCTGAACGCGTTTCAGCTTCTATTGATGGCTGCAACAAACGTCCATATCCATCTTCAATGGCTAATTTTAACTGATCGGCGCAGGCATTTTTCGATTTAATAAATATGCGGTTTAAAATATCTATGGCATCATCAATAGGAGGTTTAATGTCTAAAAATAAAAAATCTTCTTTCTCTCCACGACGCATAGCAAGTAACCGATGTGAAGGACATTGAGCCAATGGTTCTTCCCAATCAAAATAATCTTCAAACTTGGCACCTTCTTCTTCCTTCCCTCTTACAACCTTACTTTTTATAGTTGCTTTTTGTTTAAATAAATTTCTTGTCTGTTCACGCGCATTTACATCTTCTGTAATTATTTCGGCAATAATATCGCGTGCACCATGTAAAGCATCTTCAATAGAAATAACCTCTTTTTCCGTATTAATAAATTTAGCAGCTTCATCATCTAATGATGCGTTGCCTTGTGCTAAAATAAATTGAGCTAGTGGCTCTAAACCTTTTTCGCGTGCAATAGTAGCTTTAGTTCTGCGTTTAGGTTTATAAGGCAGGTATAAATCTTCTAATTTGCTGATGGTTTCGGCATCCAATATTTTTTCTTTTAGTTCTTCGCTTAATTTGCCCTGACTTTCAATTGATTTTAAAATGGCTTCACGACGTTGTTCTAATTGACGTAATCTTTCTATCTCATCACGTATTTGCATAATGGCAACTTCATCTAAACTGCCGGTTGCTTCTTTACGATAACGTGCTATAAAAGGAATAGTGCCGCCTTCATCTAATAAACGAATTGTAGCAACTACCTGTTTAGTATCAATATTTAACTTATCTGAAACTTTAAAAAAAAGCTGTGTATCGGTCATAAAATGTTTTTTGTAAATGTACTTGAGGAGTACTGAAAATAAAAAATGATTTTTGAACAAAGAGTTTATCTAAGTTCAAAAATCATTTCAATAAAAAATTATGCTAAGCTAAAAAATGTGCTTCAGATGTGATAGGCACACTTAATGCTTTTGATATAATGCAATTTTTCTCTGCATCTTTTGTAACTGCGGCAAATTCATCAGCTGTAATGCCAGCAACTTTTCCGGTAATTGAAAGATGAATGGCAGTGATAGTTAGGTTTTCCATCGTTAAAGTTACCTCAGTATCTAAGCTGGTTGGGTTTAATTCTTTACGAGTTAAAGCAGCGCCTACTGCCATAGTAAAACAACCTGCATGAGAGGCAGCTAGTAATTCCTCAGGATTTGTACCTTTTTCTCCTTCAAAACGAGTTTTAAAACTATAATTTGTGTTGTTTAAAATTCCGCTCGGAGTGGTTAGTGAGCCTTTGCCTTCTTTTAAAGTGCCTTGCCAATGTGCTTTTGCTGTGTATTTCATATTATATTGTTTTAGGGTTTAATGTTTAATTTATCTTGATTTTCTTTAGCTCTTTTTTCCATTTTTTTACGACGACTACGATTAAAAGAATAAAGCAATCCGGCTAAAAAAGTAAGCGCAATAAAATATAATGCTTGTTCTCTGTCACTCTTTATAAGGCAATAAGCAGATACTAGTACAGATAGAATAGTGAAACCCAACCATAAATATTCTTTGCCTTTATAAGCTAAATACAAATAATCTTTCTCTGGTTTTTGCTTAGCCATATTATTTAGAAATAATAATTTTTTTGGTTGTTGTATATTCTTTGGTGGAAATTTTTAGGAAATAAACTCCTGCATCAAGTGTTGAAATATTTAATGTTAAAGGCTCTCCTATATATCTGTTTTCTGTTTGCAAAACCAAACTTCCGGTAATGGCATATATACTTGTAGTAATGTTTTCATTGCGAATAAAATTTGCAATTACATTAAGCTGATTAATTGCCGGGTTTGGATAAACAGATACTTGATAAACATCATTCTCCATATGTTTTATACCTGCCGGATAACTAATATAAACGTAATAGTCCTCAGTTTCGCCACTTCCAAAAGTTAAGCATGTAGTAGACGAATCATTTGGGTTTCCGCTAGCTCTGCTTCTAACTCGCATCAACGTATAACCTATTTGTGCATTTGGAGGAACTGTAAACGAAGTTTTAAAAAGACTATCAATTTGCGAAGTTAAAACACCACCCACGGTCGCAGTATCATAAATAGAGGGCGATTTAGTACAAATTTGGGCCCACTCCACATCTTCTAGTAAACCATTGCGGTTATAATCTATCCAAAAAGATGCTGCTACATTTCCATTAAAACGAGTATCTAAAATGTAAGACGACCCTTGGTCTAAAACAGCTGTGGTGTTTCCGCTAGTAGGATAAACTTTATAGCTGTTAGCCGAACAACCGGTTAGCCCATTAGCGAGTGTAGTATTTTCAATAGCCACTGAATCAATAGCGGTGTTGCTTGCACAATTTCCACCTAAATTAGTGCAATAGCACTTCATAAAATCACGAAGTGTAACTTGTTTAATAGTTGAAAAAGCTGTTTGCCCCGAGCAGGTTACAGCACATCTGTACCAAACAGTATCATGCATGATTTGCAACAAAGTAGTTGAGTCAGCTTGAGGGATGTTTGTAAAGGTTAACCCATCAACTGATTTTTGCCACTGATAAGTTAGCCCTGTTGCAGAAGTGTTTCCTTGTAATGATAATACAAAGATGTTGTTTAAACAAAGCGTATCAATTGAAGATATAGCAGTTCCTGCATTAGGCATTCCGCTACACGAGGGTATAGAGGCGATGGTAATTTGTATGTTAGGTCTGCAGTTTGCTACTATGCCATTGTTGGTTGGTGCTGTATTATCTGCGTCCCAATATTGGGTAGTATAATAACTTGATGTGGCTAGGTAATGTGAAAAGAACTTCCCTGTAACACCTTCGCTACCAGTACCTGTGGCATTGGTTTCAAAGATAAATTCAACAGGTTTAGATATAGCGTGTGTAAACGGAGTGTTAAAATTTATACTAATCCATTGATTTTTTGCAAAGGAGGTGGATGGAATTGTTCCCGAATAAACCAATGTTGCTCCAGCTTCTTCATTAGCAACAGTTGATAAGACTGTAAATGCAGAATCGCTAGTTTCTCTAACATATATGTTTAAAGGAACATTACCCGGGTGGTTAACCGAATCGCAATAAACAGCAACCGCAGTAATTTGCCCATACATGCCAAGCTCGCTATGTCTATATATAACCGCGGTGCGCTCGTATCCGAAGTAGGAACCTAGGGGCTTACGGTATTCTGGATTTGAAACAGTTGTAGTGTTTGTAGGAGGGTTTTCGTTAGGGATAGTAATTGTAACCTGAGCGAAAAAAATCTGTATAAATAATACAAATGTACAGGTTAAAACAAATTTTATTTTTTGGCACATAATGACTAAATTTAAGACAGCCATCAAAGGTAAAATTTATTTGATGTTAAGTATAGCAGTAACACGTTAAAATAATAGATTTGCGATGTCTTTTAAAATGAGCAATACAAGTTTGGGCGATAGGTTAGGGAGGTTTAGAGCATTCTCGGTAGTAACACAAATACTACTTATTAATGGTGTGTTCTTTTTGTTATGCAATATTATTGCTAATGTGGTTAACCCTGCTTTAATAAATTATTTTACCATGCCATCTAATCTAAGCCAATTGTTGGTTAGATTTTATACGCCTTTTACTTATATGTTTACCCATTTAGAGGTTAGTCATGTTTTTTTTAACATGATTTACTTTTACTTTATGGGCGAAATTTTCTCGTCTATTGTAGGCGAAAAACGTTTGTGGTTTGTTTATATTCTTGGGGGGCTTGCAGGGGCTATTTTCTACTCCTTATTTTTTAATTTATTTATTCAGGGCAACTTCTATTTATTAGGGGCTTCGGCATCTGTAACCGCAGTATCTATTGTGGCTGCTATATATGCGCCAAATATGCCGGTAAGTGTTTTTTTTATTGGCTCGTTCCCTTTAAAATGGGTTGTACTTGTTTTGTTTTTATTATCAACTATTATAGATATATCGGTTAACACGGGCGGAAAAGTGGCTCATATTGGCGGAGCATTTTTTGGCTTATTGTATGGCATGCAGTTAAAAAAGGGGAACGACCTCATGGATTTATTTAAAAGAAAAGCAAATACAAAAAGCAAAAATTTAAAGATTGTCCATTCGATTAAAGTGGATGCTGATGAAAAAACCTTAGATGAAATTTTAGACAAAATAAACAAAAGTGGCTACGAAAGTCTAAGTAAACACGAGAAAGAAACTCTACAAAAAATCGCTTCTAAAAAGTAGCCCTGTATGACATTCTAATGACAAATTATTTGTCATAAATTGGGATATTTGAGCGAGCGTATGAAGCAAGAGCACTTTTACACAATAGCTGTTACCCATAAAAAATTTTCCCTTTCTGAAATAGGCAGACTTCATGCTGATGACTCCTCTGTAAAAGAGATTCTTACCAAAATTAAAACCAACCTTCATTTAAAAGAACTGGTTTACCTTTCTACCTGTAATAGAGTTGAGTTTTTATTTACCACACAAAAGTCTGTAAATAAAGTATTTGTAACTAACTTATTTTCGTTACTAAATGCCAATTTAAAAAAGGCAGAAGTAAAAAAACTAGTTACTTATGCTAAGGTTTATACTGGCAGTGAAGCGGTTAACCATATTCTTTGTGTGGCTTCTTCTTTAGATTCTTTAGTAGTTGGCGAGCGCGAGATTATTACACAATTTAGACAAGCTTACGATAAATGTAATGAGTTTGGTTTAACAGGTGATGTTATGCGTCTGCTTTCGCGACATACTATAGAAACTGCCAAGCAAATTTTTACTGAAACTGATATTGCTAAAAACCCGGTTTCAGTTATGTCTTTAGCCTATCGTTTATTAAAAGAAAAAAACATAAAAGATAATGCGCGTTGCGTGTTTATAGGTGCCGGACAAACTAATGCCACTATGGCAAAGTATCTTAAAAAACACCAATTCTCAACATTTACTGTTTTTAATCGCTCGTTGCCAAAAGCAACTCAATTAGCTGCTGAGCTTGGAGCAGAAGCATATAACCTTACTCAATTAAAAAATTACACCAAAGGTTTTGATGTGCTTATAACCTGCACAGGCTCAAGTGCCAGTTTAATTACAAGCGATGTTTACAAACAACTTGTGCAAGGAGAAAGCGATAAAAAAATAATTATTGATTTAGCAGTACCAGTTGATGTACACCCACAGGTGTTAAAAAAACACAACATAGATTATATTTCTATTACCGACATTAAAAAACAAGCCAAGCAAAATGTTTCTTTACGTAAAAAAGAAATTAAAATTTGTGAAGCAGTTATTGCCGAAAAAACCGTCGAATTTGCTAGTATTTTACGTGAACGTGTTATAGAACTTGCTTTTGGAGAGATACCGCAAAAAATAAAAGAGATAAATAACCTGGCCTTAACTGAGGTGTTTGCAAAAGATTTTAATGTACTTGATGAAAACTCAAGACAAACGGTGGAGAAGATAATGGGCTATCTCGAAAAAAAATACAATGCAGTTGCTATTACCACAGCCAAAAAAGTTTTTCTGCAAGAAAAATAATTTCTTCCCTTCAATTTCTAAATTTTACTTCTAAATTAGCTCCATGCTAACTATAGACATTCACACCCATATTTTACCCGAAAATTTGCCCGACTGGGGGAAGAAATTTGGCTACGGAGAGTTTATTCACCTCGATCATCATAAACCATGCTGTGCTCGTATGATGAAAGGCACTAAGTTTTTTAGAGAAATAGAAAGTAATTGCTGGAGTGCTGAAAAGCGTATAGAAGAATGTGATGTACACGGTGTAAGCATACAAGTGCTATCAACTATTCCGGTGTTATTTAATTATTGGGCGCAGCCAAAAGATTGTTTAGAGATTTCGAAATATTTAAATAACCATATTGCCGAAGTAGTTAGCCTTCATCCCAAAAAATTTATTGGTTTAGGTACTGTGCCTTTACAAGATGTTGATTTATCTATTAAAGAATTAGAGCGATGCAAAAGCATTGGCCTAGTTGGCATACAAATGGGCAGCAATATTAATCAGCAAAATTTAAATGAAGAGCAGTATCATGCTTTTTATGAAGCTTGTGAAGCTTTAGATATGTGCTTGTTTATCCACCCGTGGGAAATGATGGGCGAACAAAACATGCAAAAATATTGGTTGCCTTGGTTAGTTGGTATGCCGGCAGAAACTTCGCGCGCTATCTGTTCTATGTTATTGGGCGGTATTTTTGAAAAGTATAAAAAACTCCGTGTTGCTTTTGCACATGGTGGTGGCTCTTTCCCTTTTACACAAGGTAGAATTGCACATGGTTACGATTGTCGTCCTGATTTGGTTGCTATTGATAATCCTGTTCATCCTAATAATTTTAAAGGTAAATTTTATGTAGATTCTTTAGTTCATGCGCCAAAAGCATTAGATTTTTTGGTAGATATTATGGGTGAAGATTTTATAGCTTTGGGTAGCGATTATCCGTTTCCATTAGGAGAAAATGTACCCGGTAGCTTAATTAAAAAACATATTTCAGATAAAAATATCCAAGAAAAACTATTAAGTAAAAATGCCCTTAACTGGCTTAATTTAAAAATGTAAACTATGTCGAAGAAAAGAAAAGTACTGATTGCTATAATTTCTCTTTTAGTGTTGATTCAATTTATCCGTCCTGAAAAAAACACAGGTGTTGCTGATACTGAAAAAGATATAACACATTCGGTTACGGTTAGCCCAGAGGTGAAAAATATTTTAGAAAAATCTTGTTACGATTGCCATTCTAATCATACCGAATATCCTTGGTATGCTAATATTCAGCCTGTGACTGGTTGGCTTGCTCATCATGTGGATGAAGGCAAAGACGAGCTTAATTTTTCAGAGTTTGATACATACAAGCTAAAACGCAAAACCCATAAGTTAAAAGAAGTAATAGAGCAGGTTAAGACAGGCGAAATGCCTATGAGTTCTTATTTAATTATCCACAAAGAAGCTGCATTAAATGAAG
>DATHOW010000200.1:0-8770 GCA_035484495.1 Bacteroidia bacterium
TACTCCTTCTTTACTGGCAATAACAGCCACAATGTGTGTGTGCTTTGGCTTCCCTTTTGATAATAAGGCTTTGTACGCCAGCACCATGGATGAACCGGTAGCCAACATTGGGTCGGTTAAAATAAGTACTTTATTATCTAAAGCAGGGCTTGATAAATATTCTATTTGGATTTCGAACGAATTATCTTTATGATGTTTTCTAAATGCAGATACGAAAGCATTTTGTGCGCCATCTAACACGTTTAAAATACCCGTATGCAATGGTAAACCTGCACGTAAAATAGTTGCAATTACAGGTTGTTCGGCTAATGTCAAAGTTTGTGCGTCTGCTAAAACTGTTTCGGTAACTGTTTTGTTATAGGCTAATGTTTTAGAAATTTCGTAAGCAAAAAACTCCCCTATACGCTCCATATTTCTGCGAAAGCGAATACGGTCTTGCTGAATGTGTTTATCACGAATTTCTGCGATATATTGATTTAAGATGGAGGTTTGTTCAGATAAGATGTGAATCATATGTGTTATTTGTGAGATGAAAATTACTAATTAGCCGCTAATTTAACAACTTCTTCGTAAACATAGCGCCAATCCTGCCATTCGCGCCAGTTACTTAGGGTTTCGTTATGCCAAAGGGTTATACAGGTTCCGTTTACTTTTTTAATTTGATTGATTAATTCAGCACATTGTTTTATAGCTTGTTCTTGATTTAAATTCATGTAGGTTTTTAAAGTTCCATCCATTACACAAAACGGATATACGGTAAGTGAGGTTTCTTCCTCAGCATCTAAATCGTACCATTTAAAAGGCGAACAAACACTGGCTCTAAACCCAGCTTTGGATGCAAAACCCATGGTATAATCTTCTTGTATGCCACAACTTATAATATTTTTATAGGTTTCGGGTAAATGAAGTTTTAAAAAATGCTGACGGCTTTTTGTGGTATTTCTATGCGTGATGGATGTTAAACGACTAACCTCAATCCTAACCTGCTGCACATTCTCGTTAGACCCAAAAGATGGATGGATGCCCGTTTCGGCATAATCTCCCAGATGTTTTATGAGTGCCTGAAATTTAGGATTGTTAGCTGAAATATTTTTATCGTTAACGCCATAATTGCCTAACAGAAAAAAGTAAATCATACTGAGATTATATTTTTTCTGGATATCCAGAATATAATCATATGTATCGTAAGGATCGTGCTGCCTGCCTAATAAAGTAAGTAACCGTTCTTTAATATCAGCAAACTTTTGTTTGCCAATTGCTTTTACAAAAGCCCCAGCCGTGCGCATTACACCTTTGTTTTTATAGGCCCAGGCATTATCTATATCAATAGTAGAAATATAACTGTATGTATTTTCTGTATGCTTTAAATCAGGATATTTTGCAAGAATGAGTTTTTTCAACTCTACCGCCCACATATTTATAACAGGCAAATGCAGAAAATTATTTTGAAAAGCCAAACTGTTATCAGCCTCAAAACGATTATGATTATCAGTTATATGGGGCAGATACTCCTCATACCGACTCATTAAAAAAAACGAAGCAGCAAAAACATCAAAGGGCACTTGCGTGTTTGCATTTTTAAAAATAGTAGGGATATTCTGCCAACTTGAAATAGAAATATTTTGTTGTTTTATTCCTTTTTCAAAAAGTAACGTGTGTGGTACAATGTTTATTTCTGAATTAATAGAGGCTTCGTTATAACTAAGTTTTGCTCCTGTATGTGAAACAAACTCTTCTTGATTATTAGTATAGCTAATTTCAAAACCACATAAGTTTTTCAAAACAAAGTCGGCTATGTATGTGAAGCGAGCCGAAGGTTTATGTGAGTATACTAATAACATTTACGCAAGATGTTTTACTAATTCTGCACAAATAAATTCGGCCGCATGCCCATCACCAAACAATTTAGGATAACCAGGTTTATGGCTTGCAAAATTATTATAAGCAGCCAAAATTTTATTTTTATCCGCATCAGCCAATACAGCTGCTCCGCTTTCCAACAATTCAACCCATTCGGTTTCGGGTCTAAGAATAATACATGATTTCTCAAAATAAAAAGCCTCTTTTTGCACCCCACCGCTATCAGTCATAACCAGCGAACAATTTTTCTCCAGCATAATCATGTCTAAAAAAGGCAGGGGCTCACAAATAATAAATTGTTTAGATGATTTTATTTTTTCCAACAAGGCTTTATCTAAAAACTCATCTACACATTTTTTTGTACGAGGATGTAGTGGAAGAATAAGGGCTGTTTTATTTTTTTCGTGTATCTCATACAAGGCAGAAAACAATGCATTTAATCGCTCGGGTATATCTGTGTTATTATCTCTATGTATAGTAGATAAAATAAAGTTGTCTTTTTGTAGATTATATTTTTCCAGCACTTTAGATTTTTGTTCGGCTATACTTGCAAAATGCAAACTGTTATCATACATCACATCGCCGCAGTGGTAAATTTTTGGGTTATTTATATTGTAAGGAGCTCCGGCATTTGTTTTAAATCCTTCTTTAACCAAATTATCGTAAGCTGCTTTAGTTGGCGAAAACAAAAAAGTAGAAACATGGTCACACATAATGCGATTAATTTCTTCGGGCATGGTTTTATTAAACGAACGCAAACCAGCTTCAACATGTACAACTGGTACTTGTAGTTTACTTGCAGCTAAAGCTCCTGCCAAAGTAGAATTGGTATCACCATACAAAACAATAGCCTGCGGCTTTTCTTTTAGTAAAATTTCCTCTATACCGGTAAGCATAGTGGCTGTTTGTTTAGCATGCGATTCGCTGCCGACTTGTAAATTGTACTTGGGTTTCGGTATCTGCAATTCATCAAAAAAAACGCCACTCATATTGGCATCATAATGTTGCCCTGTATGAACAATAATTTCTTCAATTGTTGTACTGAATTTATTTTTAATGGCTCTACTTAAAGCTGCTGCTTTAATTATTTGCGGACGAGCACCTATGATAGTTACAATTTTTATCATTTAGCTTAAACCGTTATATTTTCTGGTAAACCATTCTACACTTAAAAATGCAAGTAAAATAAAAAATAGAGTTTTTAAATTTATAAAATCGTTCACTTGTTTTTGTTCGTGTACTAAGATTTTAATATTATCGTTCTCTAGCAATTTTTTTTGCAAATCGTTTAGTTGTTTGGGGTAAAATAATTGTCCACCTGTTTTTTTACTGATGTTATATAACAAAGCATGGTCGGCAGTAGTGCTGGTAAGTTCAGCTAACAAAGGTTTAACTGTAAACGAGCCTTTTTGCACAAATAACTGGTTATTTATTTTCACCTGCGCTGTGTATGTATAATCTCCAGCAGGGAAATTGCCCGCACTTACATGATACGCATTTGTTGTTTTAGAAAACGTATAAGTAAATTGTTTCTTCGCTTCATCAGTAATTACTAAACTTACTTCGGGGTCATTAATTAACTCGTAGCTTGGGTTAAATGCTTCGGCATCAAATTCAAGGGGTTCGTTTTCATTTATAATTTTTTTAGTGAAGACTTTAAAGAAACTCTTATCAGCTTTTACCGAAAGATACTGCACCGTTTTTTGAATTAACTCCTCAAATACCGCATTGTTTTGATGGTCGGCAAAATCCCTCAACTTCCAACGCCATAAACCTTCGGCGCAAAACAAGGCAGATTTTTGTCCACCATTATCAGCAAAAACTAAAATAGGATTTTCGGTTTGCACCTGTCCAATTTGTTGATTGACCAAGGCGACAGCTCCATTAGAAACTTTATAAGAAGTTAAGGCGCAAGTAACCGCAGGAAATTCTTTTAGGTAATTTTTCAATTCATTACTTACATTAAACAAAGAAAAACCACTATTAAAAGTAGGTTCTGCATCATTATATCGACTAACAGAACTTGTAAACCTAACTGAAGGGAAAGCCCAGAAATCGTTTTTAGAAAATTGCCAAACCGATGTTTTATTAGAAGCAATTTCAGCACTCAGTTTTTTAAAGGCGTTATTATTTTGATTTACATTATGCAATATAAGTAAGCTATAAGGTTTTAATGATGCGTTAAAATGCTCAGCCAATTGCACCTCAACCTCGTAACTTTGGTTAGCTTCTATAGTTTGTTTAAGTGCTGCTACATCAGGGTGCGGAGCGCCAACCAATAATAATATTTTTTCACGCTTATCAATTACATCAATCACAAAAGGCATGCTGTTATTGTTTTTTATTTGCTCTCCATCCGTAAATGTCAGCGCAGCTTGATAGCGTTGTACCCCTGCTTTATCGGTATTTAATAAAAAATTTAAAACACCTGTGTAGTCGTTTGATGCGTATTTTACTTTTTGTTCAGCCAATTTTTTACCATCCTGCAAAATACTTAATACGGCATCTTTGCCTTGTAAATCTGCTGCTTGTATTTGTATCTCTACCGGAAACTGATTGCCTATATAGGCCGTTTGGTTATGATTTATTTTTTTAACGAAGGCATCTCTTTGCAAGGTTGTATCTCCTAAAGCAATGGTAAAAACAGGATAATTGGCATTACCCAAATCCGACATTGGGTTGCTACCTGTATTATATAATCCATCAGTAGCTAGTACAACCGCACCTACATTTTTTCCTTCAAAATTATTTTGAACATCGGCAAACACATTTGATAGATTGGTTTCTTTACCTAAAAAATTAAGCGTGTCATCTTGTTTTACATCGCTGGCAAATTTCATAAAATGAACTTCATACTTATCCGCCAAAGCTTCACTAAATTTATGTAATGATGCAGGAAATTCATTTTTATAAAAAACAGAATCTTTATTTTTTGTAACCGAAGCCGAGTTATCGGCAGCAATAATTATGATAGGTTTTTCGGTATAAGTTGTAGTATTTTTTATCAATGGATTTAATAAAAAGAAACACAGAAAAGAAACAACCAAAAAACGAAGAGTAAGTAGCAAATAATGGATTGTTTTATTTACATCTTGTTTGGGTTTTCGGTATAGTAAAGATGCGTATCCTAATCCTGCCAAAAGGCAAACCAGTACAAGCCATATAGGATACTCGGTAGTAATCAAAATTATAGATTAAGAAGTAGAAATTCTCAATTAGGTTAGCATCCCTCCGCAAACATTAATGGTTTGTCCGGTTATATAAGCACTCATATCGCTTGCTAAAAATATAGTTGCATTAGCTACATCATCAACGGTGCCACCACGTTTTAACGGAATACCATCTCTCCATTGTTGAACAACTTTTTCATCCAGCACGGCTGTCATTTCAGTTTCAATAAAACCGGGTGCAATAGCATTGCTACGGATGTTACGCGAGCCCAACTCCAACGCAATAGATTTTGTAAAACCAATAATGCCTGCTTTTGATGCCGCATAATTGCTTTGCCCGGCATTGCCTTTTACACCAACCACCGAACTCATATTTATAATAGAGCCTTTTTTTGCTTTTAGCATAGGCTTGGTAACAGCCTTGGTTAAATTAAAAACCGATTTTAAATTCGCATTCATAACCTCATCCCATTGTTGTTCGCTCATGCGCATTAACAAAGTATCACGGGTTATGCCTGCATTGTTTACCAATACATCAACAGTACCAAATTCGGCAACTACACTATTTACTAATTCTTCGGCAGCTTTAAAATCAGCTGCATCACTTTTATAGCCTTTAGCTTTAATGCCAAAAGCAGCAAGCTCAGCTTCTAGGGCTTTTGCTTTTTCATCAGAACTTAAATAGGTAAAGGCAACATTAGCGCCTTGTTTGGCAAATGCAAGGGCAATGCCATGACCAATGCCACGCGAGGCACCTGTTATAATAGCTGTTTTTCCTGTTAGTAATTGCATATTTTGTGTTTGAAGCAAAGATAATAGAAACTATTTCAAAATGGGTAAGATTAGGTTAAAACTAAAAACCTAAAAACAACTATTTTAGAGTTAATAAAGCAACACTTTCTACATGCAGAGTTTGCGGAAACATATCTACCGCCTGCACTTTTTGTACCTCATATTTTTCGGCTAACATAGCTACATCTCTTGCTTGCGACGCAGGATTACAACTTACATACACAATTTTAGGGGGAGCCAATTCTAAAATTTTAGCTACTACGCTAGGGTGCATGCCCACGCGAGGCGGATCAGTTATAATAACATCGGGTTTACCATTAACAACAATAAAATCATCATTTAAAACATCTTTCATATCACCTGCATAAAAAGATGTATTGCCAATATTGTTAACGCGTGCATTTTCTTTGGCATCATCAATGGCTTCGGGTACCGATTCTACCCCTACCACATGCTTGGCATTTTTAGAAACAAATAAGGCAATAGTGCCCGTACCCGTATATAAATCATACACTATTTCATCTCCTTTTAAGTCGGCAAAATTTCGGGTAATTTTATATAATTGGTAAGCTTGTTTAGAGTTTGTTTGATAAAAAGATTTTGGCCCTATTTTAAATTTCAAGCCCTCCATTTCTTCATATATAAATTCGTTGCCACTGAAACACTGAACAGGTAAATCGTAAATGGTATCGTTGCCTTTTTGATTAATTACATATAATAATGCCGTTATCTGAGGAAAAGTTTGCTTTACATGCCCCAACAAAGCATTTATTTTTTCGGTATCGTTATCGTAAAAAGAAAACACACACATAACTTCACCTGTGGTTGACGTACGTATAATGAGGGTGCGCATTAAACCCGCCTTATCTCTGATATTGAAAAAATCGTAGCCTTGAGCAAGAGCAAACTTTTTAACCTCGTTACGAATTTGGTTAGATGGGTCGGCTTGTAAATGACAATGTTGCACATCCAACACCTTATCAAATGCACCCGATACGTGGAAACCACAACCGTTATGATTTCCTATCACATCTTTATCTTTAATTTCTTCTGACGTGAGCCATTTTTTGTTAGAAAAACCAAAATCCAGTTTATTACGGTAATAATAAATCTCTTCACAACCCAATATATCAAAGGTTTGCCCAACTTCTACTTTCGCCAATCGTTGAAATGCATTTACAACTTGATTTTGCTTATAATGCAGTTGTGCTTTGTAATTAAAATTTTGCCATTTGCAACCGCCACAAGTACCAAAATGTTGGCAATGGGGCTCTACCCTGTGTTCAGATGATTTTACTAACTCCGTTATTTTAGCAAAACCAAACTTCCGTTTCTTTTTATACACATTTATGTTACATAAATCACCAGGTACAGCACCTTCAACAAAAACTACCCATTCGTTTATTTTAGTAACACCTAATCCTTCAGATGATATGTCTACAATTTCAATATTTTCAAATGCTTGTTGTGTAAATTTTTTACTCATCTCCGTAAAATATAGGGCTAGGTTGTTTCTTTTTAGTTGGTTGATATAATGGTTGCTGCGGCTGCCCCTCTTGCGGCATTTGCTGTTGTTGTCCGCCGCCTTGTTTATACTTTCTATAATAATACATTATGGGTGCGTACAAATCGTAGCCATCATGCGTTAAAACAAACTGATTATCTACACGCCAGGCGTATCGTCTAAAATCTTCAAAGTTGATGGTTTCATCTTCGGTTAATTGCCTCAATATTTCAGGGTTAAGCTTTTTATTCACTTCTTCTTGTATCAATATATCCTGAAATATTTGTTGCAGTTTACGTTGTTCTTTCCCCTTACGGCTAAATTGGTCGTACAAAGCTGTAATCGGACTATTAAAAGCATCTACACCTCTTGGTGCTGCATGTTGTTTTATATAACGCTTCATATAATCAATCTCGTTGGGTTTAATTTTACTGGCAATAACGGTAACGCTTTGCATGTTTACCATCATGGTGTGCATTACAATTTTTACCGATTTCTTCATGCTATCGTTTATATTTTTAATAAGCGATACCGGATATTTTCTACGTGCATAACCCACATACTGAAAAGTAAGTGTATCACTGTTCCCTGCAATTATGCTGAATTTTCCGTTATAATCAGTAATGGTTCCGTTACCGGTTTTTGAGTTAAGCAGGTACACGTAAGGCATAGCCGTTGCGCTATCCTGCTCAACAACGGTTCCGCTTATAACAAACTTACGCTCAACCTTTTGCGAAAAGCCTTTGTAGACAAACAATAAAGCAACTATGAATAAAAATTTCCTTCCCAAAACTGTTTAAAAATACATTAAAATCTTATTCACATTCGTTAAAAACTCACAACACAAAAGTAGCGTTTTAATGTTATCTTTGTGTTGATAGATGGAAGAACCCTTTGTAGTATCGGCACGTAAGTATAGGCCTCAAACTTTTGAGACCGTAGTGGGGCAACAACACATTACCACTACACTTAAAAATGCTATAAAAAATAATCATTTGGCTCAAGCCTTTTTATTTTGTGGACCGCGTGGAGTTGGTAAAACAACCTGTGCCCGCATTTTAGCTAAAACCATTAATTGCTTTAACCTTACTGCGGAAACTGAGGCTTGCGATAAATGCGATAGCTGTACATCTTTTAATAGCGGGCAATCATTAAACGTATTTGAATTAGACGCCGCATCAAATAACTCAGTTGAAGATATTCGTAATTTAATTGATCAGGTGCGCTTTGCACCGCAATTAGGTTCGCATAAAGTGTATATTATAGATGAGGTTCACATGCTATCCTCAGCAGCATTCAATGCCTTTCTTAAAACGCTGGAAGAACCGCCTAAACACGCCATTTTTATTTTAGCGACTACTGAGAAGCATAAAATAATTCCTACCATTTTATCTCGTTGTCAGATTTTTGATTTTAATAGAATTAAGTTAGATGATATATCTAA
>DATHOW010000201.1:0-16911 GCA_035484495.1 Bacteroidia bacterium
ATAAACGTGGACAGAAAGAACAAACCACATAAGCTGGTGTTTCAAAAGTTTGATGCACCGGAGGCGGTTGGTGTACACGTCTGGTTATAGGTTCAAAATTATGGATAGAAAAAGCCCAAGGGAAATTGTAACCATCCCAACCAACCACATCAAAAGGGTGTGTAGCATATACAACTTCATGTATCATGCCTTCCTTTTTTATTTTGATTAAGAAATCTCCCTTTTCATCGTGTGTTTCTAAATCTTGTGGCATTTTATAGTCGCGCTCGCAAAAAGGCGAATGTTCAAGCATTTGTCCGCCCGAATTTTTATAGCGCTTTGGAGTATATATTGGGTGAAAACTCTCTAAAAACAACAATCGGTTATCTTCCGTCTCAAAATCAATTTGATAAATCATGCCACGTGGAATGATTATATAATCTCCATATTCAAATGGTATATTACCCATAAATGTACGCAAGGTGCCTTTGCCTTTGTGTATAAAAAGCATTTCATCGGCATCGGCGTTTTTATAAAAATAAGTGCGTAAACTTTTTTTAGGTGCTGCTAAACCAAACCAAACATCATTATTAAAAAGCAGCACTTTGCGGCTATCTAAAAAATCATTTTCGGGTTTAATTTCAAAACCCTTTAACAACATGGCTTTTATATTTTTATCTACCGCTGCTTTAGGTGTAACATCATAACTCTTTAAAATTTCTTTTACCTGAGTTGGCCTATTTGTATGGTAAAGTAAGGACGAAAAACCGTGAAAACCCTCGGTTCCAAACAGTTGCTCGTAATAAAAATTACCCTTAGGCGATTTGAATTGGGTGTGGCGTTTTTGCGGAAAACTACCTAGTTTATGATAAATTGGCATGGCTACTAAATTTAATACAAAGCTACTGAAAGTAGACAAACAACTCATAAAAAGCAATTAAAAAAAAGCTTATTTTAGTAGTCTAAAATTAGATTTTAATATATGTGTGGAATTGTAGGATATATAGGAGAACGTCAAGCGTATCCCATTTTAATTAAAGGTTTACATCGTTTAGAATATAGAGGTTATGATAGCGCCGGTGTTGCTATGATTGCTGGCGATAAAAAATTGAATGTATACAAGTGCAAGGGCAAAGTATCTGATTTAGAAAAATTTAGTGAAGGAAAAGACAAATCAGGAAACATTGGCATTGGGCATACACGTTGGGCAACACATGGAGAGCCGAACGATGTAAATGCACATCCGCATTATTCGCAAAGTGGAGATATCGTTTTATTGCACAATGGGATTATTGAAAATTACGCATCAATAAAAGAAAATTTAGAGAAACGCGGACACACATTCAGAAGTCAGACTGATACTGAAGTGCTTGTTCATTTAATAGAAGATATTAAAGAAAAAGATAATTTAAAACTAGGGCATGCCGTAATTGCCGCATTAAAACAGGTAGTTGGAGCTTATGCCATTGTGGTGTTAGATAAAAATAACCCAAATGAATTAGTGGTTGCAAAAAAAGGTAGTCCTTTAGTGATTGGTGTTGGCGAAGGTGAATTTTTTGTGGCATCAGATGCTTCACCTATTATTGAGTACACAAAAAATGTGGTGTATTTAGATGATGAACAAGTAGGCATTATTAAACGTAACGAAGAATTAAAAATACGTAATCTAAAAGATAAAGATGTTACACCATACGTGCAAGAACTTGAAATGGAGCTTGAAGCCATTGAGAAAGGTGGCTACGAGCATTTTATGCTGAAAGAAATTTATGAGCAACCACGTTCTATAAGAGATAGCATGCGTGGCAGGTTGAATGCCGATAAAGCTATTGTTCAATTAGGCGGTATAGTTGATTACGAACCAAAATTTTTAAAAGCAAAACGCATTATTATTATAGCCTGTGGTACATCGTGGCACGCAGGTTTGGTGGCCGAATATTTATTTGAAGAGTACGCTCGTATACCGGTAGAGGTTGAATATGCCAGTGAATTCCGTTACCGCAACCCGGTAATTTATGAAGATGATATTGTAATTGCCATCTCTCAATCGGGCGAAACAGCTGATACACTTGCGGCTATTGAGTTAGCAAAATCTAAAGGGGCAACCATTATTGGCGTTTGTAATGTGGTAGGTTCATCTATAGCACGCGCTACACACGCAGGTTCGTACACACACGCCGGACCAGAAATTGGCGTAGCATCTACCAAAGCCTTTACTGCACAAGTAACTGTACTTACATTAATGGCTTTACATATTGCTTATAAAAAAGGCACTATTGTTGAAAGTCGATACAGACAGTTGCTGTACGAGTTAGACACCATTCCTGAAAAAGTGGAACGTGTACTTAAACTTGATGAAAAAATAAAACACATTGCTGATATCTATAAAGATGCCCGCAATTTCTTGTATTTAGGCAGAGGTTATTCTTTCCCCGTGGCTTTAGAAGGTGCGCTAAAATTGAAAGAAATATCCTATATACATGCTGAGGGTTATCCTGCCGCAGAAATGAAACACGGCCCTATCGCTTTAATAGATGAAGAAATGCCGGTAGTTGTAATTGCTACCAGAGGCCCGAATTACGAAAAAGTAGTTAGCACTATACAGGAAATTAAAGCTCGTAAAGGCAAAATAATTGCCGTAGTTAATGAAGGCGATAAAGAGGTTAAAAAAGCTGCCGATTACACTATAGAAATTCCGGAAACAGATGAATCATTAGTGCCGCTTGTTTCGGTAGTGCCTTTACAATTGTTATCCTACCATATTGCTGTAATGCGTGGCTGTAATGTAGACCAACCTCGTAATTTGGCAAAATCGGTAACGGTAGAGTAATTTGGGTAGTTTTTTGTTCTAAATGTTAAAATTTGTATTTAATTAAAAAATAATATACCTTGCATTTAAATTCCGTGAAATGAAAAAGTCAGTTTTTACCTTTTGTTCAATTGCCGTTGTTTGCTGCGCTATATTTTTTGCTTGTGCAAAAGATGATAACAGCATTACGCATGTTACATATGCAAGTAAGTCATCTGGAACAGGAGGAAACCCTAATCCAAACGGAACTCCTTCAAACTCAGGTTACGGAACAACAACTGCTACTACGGCAGCCGCAACTACCGGTACCACAACAGCCACAACAGGAACAACAACTACTTCTCCTTACGGCAGCATAAGCTATAATAGCTCAACTGTGGGCTTTGTTAATTCAACCGCTTGCGGTTCAGCTACAATGTCTGGCACTAGTAGTGCGCCAGTAAATACATTAAACATTACTTTTGCTAACCCACCAGCCGTGGGAAACTATAACATTATATCTTCTAGCCCAACTAGTAGTACCGATGTTTCGGTAGCTTATGACGGGACTTTTGCTGTAACAGGCACCGTAGTTGTAACATCAAGTGGAGGAAAATTCACAGCAACATTTACAAACACTAGTTTTGGTACTTTTACAGCTAGTGGTTCTTTAACTTGTATGTAATAATAAGCAACTAAATTTTTAATCTAAAAGCTGGCTCTGTCAGCTTTTTTTATTTAGTAACATGCCGTAATTCTGTTAATTTTGCTTTCCTTTTAAAAGAATTATGAAAAGAACTAAAATAAATGCCATTTTATCATCGGATAAACATGATTACGAAGCTTGCGTAAAAGGTTGGGTGCGTACATTTCGTAACAATCAATTTATTGCACTTAACGATGGGTCAACTATACATAATTTACAATTAGTAGTTGACTTTACCAATACCGCCGAAGATGTTTTAAAGCGAATTACTACGGGTGCTTGCATTAGTGCTATTGGAAATATTATTTCATCACAAGGCAAAGGACAGAAATATGAACTGAAAGTTTCTTCGTTAGAAATTTTAGGGGATAGCGATGCCGAACAGTATCCGCTACAACCTAAAAAACATAGCTTAGAGTTTTTGCGCGAAATTGCGCATCTGCGTTTTCGCACCAGTACATTTAGTGCCGTGTTTAGAGTTAGAAATACACTTGCGTATGCGGTGCACAAATTCTTTCAAGAGAGAGGCTTTGTTTATTTACACACACCTATAATTACTGCCAGTGATGCAGAGGGTGCCGGACAAATGTTTCGTGTTACAACACTAGACATGAACAACCCACCAAAAACAGAAACTGGCGAAATAGATTTTTCGCAAGATTTTTTTGGCAAGAGTACCAACTTAACTGTATCTGGTCAATTAGAAGGTGAATTAGCCGCTATGGCATTGAGCGACGTCTACACCTTTGGCCCAACGTTTCGTGCAGAAAATTCAAATACAGGCAGGCATTTAGCCGAATTTTGGATGATAGAACCCGAGGTTGCTTTTAATGATTTAGATGACAACATGCAATTGGCCGAAGACATGCTTCAGTACGTAATTAAAGAAGCACTTAGTAAATGTGCTGATGATATTGCATTTTTAAATGATCGACTTTTAGAGGAGGAAAAACAAAAACCTCAGCAGGAGCGTGCTGAAATGAGTTTGTTAGATAAATTAAATTTTTGTGTCGACAATAATTTTGAACGCGTTACCTATACCGAAGCTTTTGAAATTTTACGCGAAAGCAACCATAACAAAAAGAAAAAATTCTCGTATCTGATTGATAAATGGGGAGCAGATTTACAAAGCGAACACGAACGTTATTTGGTAGAAAAGCATTTTAAAAAACCGGTTATACTAACTGATTATCCTAAGGACATAAAAGCATTTTACATGCGTCAAAATGACGATGGCAAAACAGTACGCGCTATGGATGTTTTGTTTCCGGGTATCGGAGAAATTATTGGTGGCTCGCAACGTGAAGAGCGTTACGATAAATTATTAGAGCGCATGAAAGACATGCATATACCAGCCGAAGAAATGTCTTGGTATTTAGATACGCGTAAATTTGGCTCTTGTCCGCACGCAGGGTTTGGCTTAGGTTTTGAACGCTTGGTGCTATTTGTTACCGGTATGGGCAACATACGTGATGTGATTGCTTTTGCACGCACACCAAAAAATTGTGAATTTTAAAAACAACCAGCATTCTATTTAATAGGATTAGTAACTAGTAAAAACAACAAAGCCGGAAAAATTTCCGGCTTTGTTGTTTTATAAAATGTTTTATAAACAGCTATTATAGATTTAATTTTTCAAGTCGTAAAGTAGCTTTTTTCTCTTTTCTAAAATATTCAAATATGGCTACGTAACCGGGTTTTGCCTGTAACACCCAAAAATCGGTTGGGTTTGATTTTACAATAACTCTATCTGCCACCAATTTTTGATCTTTGGTGTAAGAAATAGTGCCGATTACAGATTTACTGCCTTCAGATTTTTTTACACTTTTGTCGTAATTTACGTAAGCTGTATTAAATTGTTTTCTATCAGCCGATACTGCTGTATAAGCATAATCAAACCAACCATACAATTTCATCATATAACCAAGCAAGTTAGCATCAGCTGTACCCAAACCGCTTTGAAGCTGAATGTTTGCTTTTTGTTTTTCATAAACATATACATCTTTTATTTTAAACGCGTTATCAAACTCATAAACAAGCATATCATATAATTCTATTTTCATTACAGATGCGCCTCCACCAGAACCTGATGCCAGTGCTAAAGCCTTTAAAGCAACGCCCGATGCACTTACTGCTTTTCTATATTGTTCAGCAATAGCAAATATTTTTCCGTCGGCTGTTTTTACTACTTTATGTATAAACACTTTCATGTTATTAGCATATTTATCTTTATTAACCTTTTTAAGTAACAGGTTATTTATTTCGCCAGCCCATGCATTATAAGTTTCGCGTACAACTTTTCCTTTTTGATCAACCTCTTGTATGTACATTCCTTTGCTATCATCTTTCATAATGTTATCGGTAAGGTCATAAAACTGTCCGAATATAAAATAGGTTTTGCTATCAGCATTAAAAGACGCTCCAAGTGCCGATAGTTGATATTTATCAGTAGTAATAGGCATTTGAAAAAGCTGAGCACCAGTAGTAGTATTAAAGAAAACTATAGAGCTTTTTGTTCCTTTGGTAGTTAAAGCTTTTTCGCGCATAGTTATTCCGGTAATTAATACATTTTCATCTGCATAAAAAGGAGCCGCACTTTCGTATGATTTTGCTGCTGTTGTACCTGAATTTGCCGACCAAACTTTTTTACCCATGTTATCAATCATTTCAATTTCAATGCGTAAACCTTTATCTTTATCAAAACCATAACGTATAAAACCTTTTCCTTTTATACCTGTTAAACCACCGCTATAGCTATCATCATCTGACTGCATCATCCTCACGTAATACATCATTTCTTTTTTGGAAACCTTTACGATATATGAACCAACCTCCTTACCGGTTTTATCTAAAACCATGTATTCAATTGTTTTTTTTGAAAAATCGGCAAACGAAAAACAAAAATTAGTGCCATTATAGGAGCTTTCCATCAAACGCAAATGTTTCCCTTTTTTAATCTCAACCGAATAGGTTTGTTTAAGTGTGTTGTCTAAAATAGCCAAGTTGTATAGGTTTTCTTTTTTATTTGCTTTATCTAAAAAATAAAAAGCATAGTACCCTTTTACTTCGTTGTTTTCAATAATGGCATTAAGATCGCGTGGATTAATTCTTTTAATCCCCGTGATATCATAATTACTTTGCTGGCTGTTTGACAGGAAGAATGTTAATGCAAACAATACGGATAAGAGTGTTTTTTTCATGCGTTTATTTTTTTGGTTTAAATTTAATGGTTAATAATTTAATATAATGCGGGTCATTATATTTTTTCTTATACTCAACTATAAGGTTTTCTTTGTCTTTTTTAGTCATGTTTATGCTGCTAACTAATGCGGCAACATAAGCACCATAAGCATCATTAATTTTGTTTTTTACGTTTGTGTCGTAGTAATTAGTTAAGATGTTTTTTACAGCATCGAGGTTTAAATTATTTAAAAAAATAAGCATCTGATTATATTCAGGCGGGTTTGTATTTTTTGGATAATCAACCACCAACGACATATAATGATCAATTTTAGAATTATAAAATTCGTATAAGCTGTTTACAATACTACACTTTACATAAGCATTATTGGGGTAAAGTGTATTTAATTGCAAGGCTTGATATATAGCATCACCCACATTATACTCCGATTGGTTATACTCTAGCTCTTCAAAAAGTGAAACCGTTTTAAAATAATTGTATGCTGTGCTTGATTGCGCCGGTTTATTGGTGTTATAGTTCATCCTCTTTGCTATCCTCTTCAATGCCTGTAATCTTATTTTACAATCGGGGTGTGTTTTTAATGAGTCAGGGCGTTCTCTGGTTACGTTACTTCCTGTTATAGTTTCTTCCTCTCCTTCGGGCTCTAACCACGATTTTTTAAACGGATAAATAGGGGAATTAAACTGTTTTGAATAATCTATTTTATTAAAAAAGATGGGCTTATCAATGGAATCTAATTTTTCCATCTCCTGAAATGCATAGTAAGCTGAATAGCCGGCATTGCAATACAACACAAGACCAAGTGAATCTGCTTCTAGCTCTTTGGTACGGCTACTTTTGGTATTTTTCGATAAAAATTTTGCAAGCAATGCTTCTATTTGTTTGTATTTTCCAAATTCGGTTTGTTTAATTGTTTTAACCTCTTTTTTAAAAGCTTCACTATTTAAAACCGCATATTTTTCTTCTAAGCCATGTATTACGTGGTTTTTTAAATCGTGGCTTATTTCATGGCATAACGTAATACAAATTTCTTCTTCATTTGTGTATTTCGAAAGTAAATCAAGATTAACTAAAATTACCCCTGCACCCCAATTAGCAGCATTGGGCTCCTCAGTACGGTAGGTAAAAAGGGTAATTTTTTTGCCCTTTAGTAAGGGGTTTTTTTGCTGTATTCTATCAGTTAAAGCCTGCAGATATTTTGTAATGGTATCTGTGCGCATTAATAGTTTTGATGTGTCTAACGATACAAAGGCTTTTTTATTTGCGGTTAAAATTTCCTTGATATCCTTTTTTTGATCTTTGTTAGAATAAGTGCCTGCCAGGCGCATAGTATCGAAATTATCAGCTATGGCTTTAATAAATTCCGGAGTTGCCCTATAGTTTGTTATAAGAACATAATTTTCCTTAAAATTTTGAATAGAATATGCCCCACAACACAATGCGACAACCAAGACAAAAAGCACCTTCCTTAACATAATTAACAAATATAAATAATTTTTTACAACCCTTTACTTTTTAACTTTTTAGGTAAACTATCTATAACCAATTGGTAAGACTCATCCACCCATTGTTTTAGCAATTTTTTATTTGCCGTGTTATCACAAACAATAGTGTTCCAATGTTTTTTATTCATGTGGTACCCGGGCAGCACATAACTGTATTGTTCGCGCAACTCAATGGCTTTTTCGGGGTTGCATTTTACATTAAAACGCAAGGGTTGCTCATTTATATTGGTTAGCAAAAAAGCCTTGCCCATAACTTTAAATACTAAGGTTTCTTCGCCAAACGGAAATGTTTCTTCAACCAAAGGTTTTGCAATGCAATAATCTCTTAATTCTTCTATATTCATATAACAAATATAATTAGTTAGCTTATTGTTTAAAAAACAAAATCAATTAAACTCCTAATCGCCACACACGTTGTAATTTTGCACAGATGAGTCAAATGCTTTAGCATTAGGCGAAACAAAAAGAAATAAATAGTATGAGCCAATTTGAAAGAAATAGTGGGGTGTTACAAAAATATATACCAGAGCCTGCCGTGCCCATTATTGCCAGATGGATTATTGAGTACGATTTTAAACTAAAAATTAAGCGTGAACGAAACACTAAACTAGGCGATTATAGGTCTCCGGTTGGTGGGAAAAATCATATCATTACTATTAATTTTAATTTAAATAAATATGCTTTTTTAATCACGCTGGTGCACGAAGTAGCCCATTTAGTAACATTTACAAAACATAAAGATAGGGTTAACCCACATGGCGAAGAGTGGAAACAAAATTACAAACTGTTAATGAGGCATTTTTTGAATGGAGATTATTTTCCGACAGATGTGTTGCTTGCTTTACAAAAGCATTTAATTAGTCCGGCGGCATCAAGCTGTAGCGACTCACACTTATTACGTATCTTAAAAAGATACGATGAAAATAAGGAGCAGAAAATTTTTATAGAAACTCTGCCGCATAAAACCGTTTTTAAATATAACGGAGAGCGTTTTTTTGAGAAAGGAGAACGTATACGCACACGCTATCGCTGTAAAGAAATTGCAACCGGAAGTGTTTATTTGTTTCACGCACTTGCCGAGGTAGAGTTGATACAAACCACGCAAAATCATTTAACATAAATTTGTTGTAATAAATAGTGCCACACCAAATAATATTTTAATTTTGATAGAGATACTTTTTTAAACTAAAAATAAAAATCATGTCAGAACGCAGAGACTTTTTAAAAAAATCAGCCCTACTATCATTAGGAACGCTGGCTACGTCAATTATTTCAACCGAAAAATTAGATGCAATGGAAAGTTTAAGCAACGAACATTTTTTAGCTGAAGAATATACACTACCCACCCTACCCTACGCCTACGATGCTTTAGAGCCTTTTATTGATAAGCAAACAATGGAGTTGCACCATGACAAGCATCATCAAGCTTATGTAACTAATTTAAACAAAGCTTTGCAAACTACTAAACACCCTGCAGCAAACTCACTAGAAGAGATTTTTAAAAACATAACAGCCTTTGATACTGCCGTGCGTAATAATGGTGGCGGACATTATAACCACTCGTTATTTTGGACTTTAATGCGCGAGAACAAAGATGCAAAACCAAATAACCCTGATGGAAAAATTGGAGATGCCATTACTGCCACCTTTGGCTCGTTTGATGAATTTAAAAAACAGTTTAATGAAGCAGGTGCTAAACGCTTTGGTAGCGGATGGGCTTGGCTAGTGGTTGAAAATAAAAAACTAAAAATAACCAGCACGCCTAATCAAGATAACCCATTAATGTCTATCAGTGAAGTTAAGGGCACGCCTGTTTTAGCTTTAGATGTTTGGGAGCATGCCTATTATTTAAAATACCAAAACAAGCGCGCTGATTACATGAACGCTTGGTGGAACGTGGTAAACTGGACTAAAGTAAATGAACTGTTTGCCAAAGCAGAATAAGCCTTTCGTTTTTTTGTGAAAAAATTTATTCCCTTTATTTTATGGACAGCCGTAATTTTTGGCTTATGTAGCATGCCCGGCAAAGCCATTCCAAAAATTAACTGGTTAGAACTTTTATCGTTTGATAAGTTTGTGCATGCCAGTATTTTTTTTGTAGAACAAATTTTTTTAATGCACGCATTAATTTCTTTGTCTGAAGAAAATTTTTTTAAGAGGAATTATAAATGGGTTTCGGTTTTGTTTTGTGTTACCTACGGCGGAAGTTTAGAGATAATGCAGTACTATGTTTTTTCTGAACGGAGTGGCGATGTACTTGACTTTATTGCCAATTCAACAGGCTGTATAGTAGGATTATTTTTATTTAATCCCTTAGCTAAAAAAATAAAATGGTTGGCGTAAAACTATTGGTTTAAGTAAACCGTTTTAGTGTTTGTTAATCCTTCGTCAAACCTAACAATGCCCACACCATTACAGTATTTATTTTTAGGATGTGATGAGTTTGCAGAGTCGCAATTAGTTACCGTTGCGTGGATATTTAAAATAGCTGGGTTTTTTATAGTAAAACTTACCTGTCCGGCTACATCGGTTGTCCCATTTAAAACCAAATCCCCTGTATAGTTAGCGCCATTATACACCACATTAGCGTATAAATGCACAGCAACGCCCGCTTGTGGATGTGAGCCCACACTATCAACCACTGTAATAGTAGCATGACAAGGCTGAGGCCCTTTGCAAGAACTGCCTTGGAAAATTAAAACTCCTAGTAAGGCAATGAATATAAATGAATAAAATTTCTTCATATTTGTGTCTCTTTTGTCTCTGTTCAAACAAAGTTATGAAAAATTTAATAAAAATGAAACGTTTTGCCTTTTTAATGCTTTTAACCCTTGCTTTTTGGAGCAACGTACATTGTCAAAATATTGTAAACCAAGAAGATACAAGCAAAATGGCGGTTGTACTTATTAAAACCCAATATGGCGGCATTAAAATACGCCTTAGTAACCAAACCCCTTTACACCGCGATAATTTTATAAAACTGGTACAGCAACATTTTTTCGACAGTTTACTTTTTCACAGAATAATTGCGGGATTTATGATACAAGGCGGAGACCCTTACTCTAAACACGCCAAGCAATTTGTTGTGCTAGGCGATAGCGATAATAAATATACCATTCCGGCAGAAATTACACCTAACCTGTTTCACAAACGAGGGATGCTTTGTGCGGCAAGAGATGGAGATGATGTTAACCCAAAGCACGCTTCATCAGGTTGTCAGTTTTATATTACACAAGGGCGCGGGCCTTTATCTGATAAAGATTTACTACTATATGAGTATCGTATAAATAAAAAAATTAGAACACATTTAAAAGATAGTATACTACAAACACCCGAGTATAAAACCATTTCAGAAAAATATCAGTATTATAAAAAAAATAAAATAACGGATAGCTTGATGTTGTTAGAAAAAACGCTGGACGAGAAAATTAACCCCGTTTACATTATAACACCCCATTATACATTTACGCCTGCGCAAATTCAAGCTTATAAAAAAGTGGGCGGCACACCGCACTTAGATGGCAATTATACTGTTTTTGGTGAGGTGGTGGAAGGCATGAAAGTAGTTGATAAAATTACAGAAGCTGAAATCGATACACACGACAGACCTTTATATGATATTAGAATGGAAATTATCCTATTGAGAAACTATCAATAGATTTACAATAACTCAACCTGAGGATCCCAGTAGTATTTTGCAAAATGAATGATTTTATCATTCTCTACTTTTATTTTTTCTTTTTCTAAAAGCTCTTGCATTTCATACGGTGTAGCAAAATGATGTTTGCCGGTAAGCAATCCATTTCTATTAACTACCCTGTGTGCAGGCACTTTTGGTTTTTGGTTGTGAGCACCATGCATGGCATAACCCACCAAACGAGACGAACCAGCAGCACCCAAATATTTTGCTATAGCTCCGTACGATGTAACTCTGCCCTTAGGAATAAGGCGAACTACCTGATATACCATGTCATAAAAATCGGGTGGGGTTTTAGATTCTTCTTTTTTCATTTTATTTGGTGCGTTGCATTAAACTTTGCGCAAATAAAGTAAATACATTTATTTTTTCGGGCGATGCAGAAGATGATTTTAAAAGACTGATGGCCTCATTGTAGTAAGTATCAATTTCTGTTTTTAAATAATCCTCTATTTTAAGCGAGGTAAAAATTTCTTTTACAGCCTGCACTTTTTCAGCAGCATCAAAATCTTTTTTAGCAACCCAATTTTGCAATTTATTCTTTTGGTTTACATCTGCTAACTCAAATGCTTTTAAAAGCAGCCATGTTTTTTTGTTAGAAATAATATCGCCCCCCACTTGTTTGCCAACCTGGTCGGGATTACCAAACACATCTAAATAATCATCCGTCAACTGAAAAGCGATGCCTAGTTTTTCTCCTGTTTGATATAATAAAGCACAATCTTTTTGCGAGGCATTGGCACAAATAGCGCCCATTTGCAAGCTACAACCCAACAACACAGCTGTTTTTAAACGAATCATATTTATATACTCGCCAATGGCAACATTGTTTTTTGTTTCAAAATCCATGTCAAACTGTTGCCCTTCGCAAACCTCAACAGCCATTTTAGAAAAAACAGATTGTAACTCAACTGCTTTTTCCTTTTCAGTTTTTGCAAGTTCCTGATAAGCTTTTACCAGTAAAACATCGCCACTTAAAATAGCCACACTACTGTTCCATTTTTCGTGTACGGTTTGTTTATTACGCCTTAGGGGCGCATTATCCATAATATCATCGTGTATCAACGAAAAATTATGGAAAAACTCTATGGATGTAGCAGCAGATAAACATTTGCTTATATCTCCCTTAAAAAAATCGGAAGCAATTAATGCAAGTAAAGGTCTAACTCGTTTTCCGCCAAGGGCTAAAAAATAAGTTAAAGGCTCATATAAATTTTCAGGCGTTTTAGGAAAATGGTTTACGGCTTGATTAAAATAAGCATCAAACGTAATTGAAAAAATTTTGTATGGGTTTTCTGTCATTATTTTTTCTCTTTCCAATTCCACCACTTTAATTTTTCGGCATCGTGCTTTTTCTCCGTAGCATAATAAACAGCACATCTAAACACATATAGTAAACATCTATCCTGCACGACACCTGCGTACTGATTTGACAGGTGGTATAATTCTTCGGGCGACTGATTTTTTAAAGCGACTATACTTTTTATGTTGATGTTATACAAATCGTTGGCGATAGATTTACCCACCCCCGGAATTTGCATCAACTCTTTTATAGCGTTTGCTTTATTTTTTACTTCAACCGCTGACACAAAAAATTATAGTTTTAAAAGATAGTTTCCGTAACCACTTTTAGTAAGTGGTTGTGCTATTTTATGTAACTGCTCTTTATTAATGTAACCCATGTTATAGGCAATCTCCTCTATACATCCAATTTTTAAGCCCTGGCGTTCCTCAATAACCTGTACAAATTGCCCTGCTTGCATAAGCGATGCAAACGTACCTGTATCAAGCCAAGCGGTACCTCTATCAAGTATACGTACTTCTAATTTTTTATCTTCTAAGTACTTTTTATTTACATCCGTAATTTCATACTCGCCACGCGGACTAGGTTTTAATTCTTTTGCAATTTTTACAACTGAATTATCATAGAAATATAAGCCCGGTACCGCATAATTAGATTTTGGATGTGCCGGTTTTTCTTCGATAGAAAGCACTTTGTGGTTTGCATCAAAATCAACTACTCCATAACGCTCAGGGTCACTTACATGATAAGCAAATACAATGCCTCCATCAGGGTTTTTACAGGTTTGTAACTGGCGACCTAAGCCTTGACCGTGAAAAATGTTATCGCCCAACACTAAAGCCACTTTTTCATTGCCAATAAATTTTTCGCCAATAACAAAAGCCTGAGCTAAACCGTTTGGCACTTCTTGCACGGCATAAGAAAATTTGCAACCTATTTGAGCGCCACTACCTAACAACTTTTCAAAATTGGGTAAATCGGCGGGGGTAGAAATTATTAAAACCTCGTTTATGCCTGCCATCATTAAGATAGATAATGGATAGTAAATCATTGGTTTGTCGTAAACAGGCATCATTTGCTTGCTCATGGCAAGTGTTAGTGGATGCAAACGAGTGCCAGAGCCTCCGGCTAAAATTATTCCTTTCATAGTAATGAGATAAGGTTAAAAGTAAATTATGAAGCGAATTTAAAATTAATCCGGTAAACGATTAATTATTTCAAGCTCTTTTTTGTAAATTCTTTTCTTATTGACGTACCTCAAATCTTGAAGAATTTGTCGAACATAGATGGTACCACCAAAAGAATAAAACCAACCGCTAAAGTTTAAGCGAGCATTATCAGCCATTACAAAACGATATCCCCCCATTACGTTTACGGCAAACCAGCGGGTAGGTTTAAAATTTATATCTAAGGCCGCGCCAAGCGGCATCAAAAGTCCACTTCTGTTAGGGAGTATTTTACCTGTATTGGCATCGGCACTACTAATATTGTACTTGCCAACGCCAATTTCAATAGGCACACCCACCTCCCACCAACGTCGTTCAATAAAAGAGTATTCGTAAAAAGTGGTTACATATTGTAAAGTTGTGTTTTGATTTATCGTTCTGTCAAGCCTGGCCACATAACGCTGCGTTGCATTAGTTACGCTATAACCTCCTAGCCCCATATTATGCCTATCATATAATGTAACGCCCGCTTTTATACCCCAAATATTTACTGGTTTACCACCAATAAACGAATTACGTTGATCGGATGCTAACAAAGGGAACACGTGTTTGGGGCGAAAAATCCAGGTGGAGTCTTTTACAAATTGTTGTCTTAGTGAATCTAGCTTAAGTGCTTTGCTTTGTGCCTGCAATAAAGTGGTCGATATTGTAAACATACAGCTTACAAAAAAATAGTTGCGCAAAGCATCTTTAAATTTTACTGTAATATGATGAAGGTTCATTTAAAAACTTTACTGTAAGATGCTTGTTTAGCACAAAAGTAAAATTAAAGAATTGAAATTCAGTTGCTAAGAGCCCCCTTTTAAGATAAATTAAGATTAGTGTTATTTCAATTTATCATGAAACACTTTTCTAAACTTATCTACCTTGGGTTGAATTACGTACTGGCAATAAGGTGCATCACCATTTTGGTTGAAATAATTTTGATGGTAATCTTCGGCCGGGTAAAAAACAGTAAAGGGGTCTATAGCGGTAACAATTGGCTTATCAAAAGCACCCGATTTATTTAGTTCTTCTTTATACTTTTCAGCCAACTGTTTTTGGGTTTCGTTATGATAGAAAATAACCGAACGATATTGTGTGCCCGCATCGTTACCCTGGCGGTTAAGCGTAGTAGGGTCATGCGTTTGCCAAAAGGCCTCCAGCAATTCTTTAAAAGAAACTTCGTTAGAATTATATTCGATTTGACATACTTCGGCATGCCCCGTTAAACCGGTGCAAACTTCTTTATAGCCCGGGTTTTTTACCGTGCCGCCACTATAGCCCGATGTTACTTTTATAACACCCTTCATTTGCTGAAAAACAGCTTCAACACACCAAAAACATCCGGCACCAAAGGTGGCAGTTTCGGTTACACCATTACCGGTGGGTTCGATAGGCTTGGTTGAGTCAGTCATTTTAGTTTTTTCGGTTGATTTATATTCGGTTGCTTTAGGTTGTTGAGCGCAAGCGCCCATAAAAAAAGCAACCACTAAAACCAGGGTTGCTTTTATATTTAATGTTTGCATAGTAATTGGTTTATGTAAAGGTAGACGAACAAAAACCAAAAACCTTACAAATTATTTTTTCTTGATTTTTTCTTTACCAACAAATTCATACAATTTTTTTGGAACATCGTGCTTGGTAAGTTTAAATGTGCCCGAAATATCGTAAGCATCAACTTTAAAATTGCCTATTAGGGTTTCGTCTAGGTCATTTGTTGCCATCGACTCAGCTTCTATCCACTGTTTTTGTTCTCCTTCATCGTCGTAGGTGCTATCTTTAGTAACTTTATATTTCATCCATTTAAAAGCATGTTTTTCGAAAGCGATGTTGCTAAACACTTTGCCATCTTTAAACTCAAGTTCATCTTCAGCCGGTTTTTTACCTTTTGGTTTACCGTCTTTCATTTCATCTACCTGAAGAATGTACACTTTTTTATTTAGCGTATCTTTATCTCCTTTAAAAGAAAAAAGAGCGAAAGCCACCACACAAGCCGCCGTAGTTATTATTGTTTTTGTTTGAGTCATTTTTTTTGGTTTGGGGCTAAAAATAATTTATTAGTGAATTGGTTTTTTGTATAGTTTTCAACAGAATTTTATTTTGAACATTTTAACACCATGAACACGCCTTTAGCAGAACGCATGCGGCCACAAACGCTGGACGACTATGCCGGACAAACGCATTTAATTGGGCCGAGCAAGCCACTGCGTAGAGCCATAGAACAAGGTTTGCTGCCATCTATGATTTTTTGGGGCCCGCCCGGTGTAGGCAAAACTACCCTTGCCAACATAATTTCGCATATGCTAAAGCGGCCGTTTTATACACTTAGCGCCATAAACTCGGGTGTAAAAGATGTGCGCGAGGTTATTGAAAAAGCCCAAAGTCAACATTTTTTTGGGCAAAACAAGCCTGTTATGTTTATTGATGAAATACACCGTTTTAGTAAATCGCAACAAGACTCGTTATTAGGTGCTGTAGAAAAAGGTACTGTTACTTTAATTGGTGCCACTACCGAAAACCCATCGT
>DATHOW010000202.1:0-2568 GCA_035484495.1 Bacteroidia bacterium
ATCGTTTACCAAAAGCGATGGCGGCTATATGCGCGGGCTCTGCTTTAGCAGTATCGGGCATGTTGATGCAAACCTTTTTTAGAAACCCGTTGGCAGGACCTTATGTGTTAGGTGTAAACTCTGTATCCTCATTAGCAGTAGCCTTGTTTATGCTGGGCGGTGGTGGTGTGGCAAGTTCTTTTTTTCACACGCTGGGCATCCCACTGGCTTCATCTTTGGGAGCTTTGGCGGGTTTATTTTTAATTATGTTTATCGCAAAAAAAATTCACAACCAAACCCACATTTTATTAATTGGTATGATGATTGGTTTTATTGCCGGAGCCTGGCAATCAGTTTTAGAATATTTATCGAGCGCATTGCATCTTAAAAACTTTGTTATTTGGAACATGGCATCGTTAAGCAATGTAACCGAAGGCGATTTGTTTGTTTTTTGTAGTGTTGTTACGCTTTGTTTTGTTGCTTGTTTGTTTTTAATAAAACCGCTAAACGCTATGCTTTTAGGTGATGAGCAAGCTTATTTGCTTGGCATAAATATTTCTGTACTAAAAAATGTAGTGCTTATTTTAACTGCCTTGCTTAGCGGTATAACTACGGCGTATTGTGGTCCGGTTGGTTTTGTGGGTTTAGCCCTACCCCACTTGGTACGTATATTTTTTAAAACAACCCATCACCTGCATCAGTTGCTTGGTAACATTTTGGCAGGCGCTTGTTTTCTATTATTATGCGACGTACTTAGTAACCTTCCTATATTTGATGTAACATTACCTGTAAACGTGGTAACATCGTTATTTGGCGCGCCTTTTGTGCTTTGGTTAATTTTAAAAAACAAAAATACTCTTGCATAATTTAACAGTATTTGAAGCGTCCGTTGGTATAAAAAATCTTTTTATAAATTTACGCATGTTTCTAAAAAAGTGCGTTTTACTACTTATTCTGTTTTCCGGTTTTTTAGGATTTGCACAAAAAACATCAGTAGATGAAAACGACAACTATTTTCGTGTTGCTTATAACTACGGTTTTATTGCACAACAACACAACACCATTGGTCATTTAGTTAAAGGAAATATTTGGGGCTTTGACCTTAACTACATAAAACCAACAGCAGGAACTAAATTATGGCATAAGGAAAACAACTTTCCGGAATATGGGGTGGGCTTTAGCTTTTTTAATTTAGATAACCCCAAACAGTTAGGCAATTTATATGCGCTGTATTTTTTTTACGATATCCCTTTAAATAAAAAAGAAAAAGCCTTTAAATTTCATTTACGTGTTGCGCAAGGCTTAGCTTATGCGCCCGTGCATTTTGACCCCATTACCAATCATAAAGATAATTTGATAAGCAATCCGGAAAATGTTTATATAAATTTTAAATATTATTATGGCTGGAATATTGGTAAGTTTTTACGTTGGGAAGGAGGCATAAATTTTTCGCATGCATCTAACGGACGTTTTAAGGTGCCCAATTTGGGTGTTAATATGGTTACGTTAAACACGGGGTTGGTTTTTAAAATACTTGCCAAACAAAAAACAGTGATAGATGTAGTTGATTCGAGTTCGGAAGCTACTACCAGACACGAGCTTTTATTTTGGGCAGGCTTTGGCTTAAACGAAATTGGTCAGCCCGAGGGGAAAAAATATTTAGCACAAACTTACTCAGCCACTTATTACTTTAATAAAAAGAACCGAAACAAATTTGGCGGGGGCATTGATATTTATTATAACGGTGCTAATTTAGCCCAGCTACAGGCAGATAGTGTTCATCTAACATCTAAATTACAAAACATACAAGTGGGTGTAAAATTTGCTTATGCTTATAACATTGGCAGGTTAAGTATGCCGGTAGAATTAGGTTATCATGTAATCTCAAAATTTGTAGATGGCAGCCAGTTTTTTAGTAGAATTGGCATGCGTTATTATTTTAAAAATAATATAGTGGCTAACATATCGTTAAAAACACAATGGGCTGTAGCTAACTATATTGAATTTGGTGCAGGATATAGATTGCCTTTAAAAAACAAAAATTAAAACATAAACAGTTATGCAACAACTAATCGAATGCGTTCCTAATTTTTCGGAAGGACGCGACATGAACCTTATCAGACAAATTACGCATGAAATAGAAGCCATTGATGGAGTGCGTTTACTTAATGTTGACCCGGGTAAAGCAACCAACCGTACGGTGGTAACTTTTGTTGGTACGCCAGATGCAGTTATTGAAGCGGCTTTTCAGGCTATTAAAAAAGCAGGCGAGTTAATTGAAATGAGCAAACACAAAGGCGAACACCCGCGCATGGGCGCTACGGATGTTTGTCCGCTTATACCAATTGCAAACATTAGCATGGAAGAAACTGCTAAATGGGCACAAAAACTAGCCGAGCGTGTTGGCAAAGAATTACATATACCAATTTATTTATACGAAGCGGCACAAGCAAATAAAAGCAGAAACAATTTATCTGTAATTCGTGCGGGAGAGTACGAAGGTTTTTTTAAGAAAATAAAATTACCCGAGTGGAAACCCGATTTTGGTCCGGCAGAGTTTGATGCTAAACGTGGTGCAACCGTTATTGG
>DATHOW010000203.1:0-3239 GCA_035484495.1 Bacteroidia bacterium
GTTACCGCTTCCATCGTATCAATAGCAAGTGCTTCATCAAAAGCTTTTTTTGCATCGCGCATTCTTTTTAAGCCAACCAAATAAACACCATAACTATTTAGTATAGCAACCCTATCAAAATTTCTTTGCCCCTTCTCCATCTTCAACAAAAACTGAAAATCAACATCCTCTACTTCTTCCGGTGGCACAGCACCCCAACTTGGGTTGTTGCCTATTCGGTTTACTTTAGCGTTTAATCTTTTTACTTCTATATCCAATCGTTTATTTTCCGATAGTTCGTATGCCTTCTCGTATGCTTTTTCTGCAAGCTCATATTTCTCTTCCGTAAAAAATTCATTTCCTAATTGCTCATATTTATCAATCACCTTTCTCGATTGAAATCTATCATACTGGTCTTCGATAGATGGAAGCAAAAAAGCTAAAAACATAACCGATGCGCTGCCTGCCCCTGCCATAAAAGTCCACAGCTTATTGTAAGATGGTTTTTCTTTTTCCATTTTTTAAAATGTTTTATATACAATATAAAGGTAACAATTCTCGCACTAACAAAACACAATCATTGCGTACAAAAAACGCATTAACCTTTCTTAACAACACATTTACTGTTATGGCATAGTAATTGGTTTTTAGGTTGCAGAGGTGCAAATTAAAGCCTCCCGGCACATGAAAAAAACAACATCAATAGTGCTCACCATTGTTTCAGGTCTTTCCTTCAAAACTAGTATAGCACAAAATAGCCAGCAACAACCTTACGATTTTCCACCTGATACTAATTGCGTAAACATGGATAGTGTTTTGTATTGCCAAACACCTCCGGTTGAGTACACCTATTATTTTCAATCGCATTTTTGCAACTCTATTTTTCGTTATTGTTTTCCGCGCCGTTATTTTTACCTCACACATCCGGGCTTTCAGTATTGCCATCAGTTTGGTCATGGCTTTCATCACCAACACAACCAGCATTTATATTATGGCCCGCATCACGTAACAGGTGCTACCGGACATCGGTTGGCAAGCGCAAGCAGCGGCTCTCCGCGCGGCGGTTTTGGTCACTTTGGCACTACACACACTATAGCAGCATAAAATATGAAAAGGCACATCATTAAACCCCGCAATGCTTGGCAACAAAAAGTAGAAGAGCTTGGTTTCGCTTACCACACTTTAGATGGCGAAACCTATTGGGACGAAAGTGTTTATTACGAATTTAATTACGCGCAAATAAACCAGCTCGAACAAACCACCAACCAGCTTTATCGTTTATGTTTAAAGGCAGTTGATTATGTTATTAAAGAAAATCTTTTCGATTGGTTTTTTATTCCCGAAGAATTTATTCCGCTCATTAAAAAAAGTTGGAAGTACGATTTCCCTTCCATCTACGGGCGTTACGATATTTCGTGGAACGGCGATTTAAACAGCCCACCTAAAATGCTTGAGTTTAATGCCGATACACCCACCTCACTTTTCGAAGCATCGGTAATACAATGGTTTTGGCTTAAAGAGTTTAACAATCAGTTCGACCAGTTTAATTCCATCCACGAAAAAATTATTTCTTCTTGGAAAAAAATTAAACCCCAGTTACGCAATAAGCCCTTACACTTTTCTTGCATCAATCAATTTCCCGAAGATTATATTAATGTTTCTTACCTGCAAGATTGTGCCACCCAGGCAGGCATAAAAACAAATTTTATTAGCGTGCCCAACATTGGTTGGAACGGACAAAACTTTACCGACCAAGATGAAAATAAAATAAACAACATTTTTAAACTCTACCCTTGGGAGTGGATGGTTAACGAAGAGTTTGGTCAGCACATTTTAAAATCAAACACCACTTGGATAGAGCCTTCGTGGAAAATGATTTTAAGCAACAAAGCCATCTTACCCATTTTATGGAAATTATTTCCGGGGCATCCAAACCTGCTCGAAACTTATTTCGATGATCCCGAACAAATGACTTCCTATGTAGAAAAACCACTCTTCTCGCGCGAAGGCGCCAACATCACCATTGTAGAAGATGGACTTGTTACATCCCAAACTAAAGGCGAGTATGGCGACGAAGGTTTTGTATATCAGCAACTACAAAAGTTACCCAATTTTGATGGCAACTTTCCCGTACTTGGCTCATGGATAATTGGTGGTCAGGCAGCCGGCATGGGCATCCGCGAAACCACTTCTCTTATCACCGATAATTTTAGCCGCTTTATTCCGCACGCAATTGCTTCTTAATTTTTTACACCTTATTTATTACAGGGCGTTCCGCTGATTACAGCGTCGGGCTTTCCGTTGCAAGCTGTGGGCTTTGCACTTCAATCCCTAACACAAACACTAATCCTGTTAAGATTAATTAACAATGGCAAATTGATTACCAAATGATTATTGTTTAATTTTAATTAACCGCATGAAAAAACTAAATTTTATAGTTTTGCTAACCATAGGCATATATAACCTGCAAGCACAAAGCAGCAGAGTCGGAATGTTTTCTAACAACACATATGGCGGTTCGCGTTCCGCAACTAACGTATCTTCTAATTACATCTCTACAGATTATAATTTTAATTATAAAAAAGCAAATGCTATACTATTAAACAACGATTTAGCCGACAATATAAAATATCAGTATGCTTATAAATACTATAATGCTGCTATTAATAGTCTGCCTGATTTTTATAACACAACATCCAGTACCAATATATCAACATTGTCAGATGCTTACTACAACCGTGGTTTTTGTGCATTTAAACTGGGTTGGTATCCTAAAGCTTTGCAAGATTTTAATACGGTAATACAATTTAGTCCTAATAATGCAGAAGCTTACCTCAACCGTGGGATCGTTGAGCAAGCAATGGGAGCTGCACTTGTTGACATAAATAAGGCACGACAATTAAATTCAAAGTTGCCAAGCGTAAATTTTTACGAAGCTTGCTTAAGTTACATCAAGGGCAATTACAAAAATGCCATTTTGTATTGTGATACAGCCATAATGTACGATACTAAATTTAAAATGGCTTATGTAAAAAGAGCTAATTCAAAAATTAATCTTACTGATTATGATGGGGCTTTAGCCGATTTAAATAAAGCCATCAACATATCGTGGCAAGACCCAACCTTATACAACTACCGTGGTTTATTAAAAATGCAAATGCACGATTTTACGTCGGCTGCTAAAGATTTTTCAAAAGCGATAGATTTAGACGACACCAATAGCGTTTACAAACAAAACCTGCAAAAGGTTAGATTAGCAA
>DATHOW010000204.1:0-3151 GCA_035484495.1 Bacteroidia bacterium
GAATTATAAGAAAAGTTAGATAAATGCGAAGCAAGGATGTGGACTTTTTCTTATAATTTACATTATGTTAAGTAAATAATGAATTTGTGATGATATAGTGTATTAAGAATAATTAACGACGCCTTAGGCTTCATTTAAGTAAATTCGCAAACCGTTCTAATTAGGCTCTCTCGTTATATGGCAAAAATTAAAAATTTAAATACCGGTATCCCTATTTCAATTTCATTGCTCCCTACTTTAGAAGCTGAAAATGTTCAACCTAAAAAAATACAGAATAAAACAAGGCTACTAACAATTGCTGCATTAGCAGTTATAGTTGCAGTCTTTGTCAGCTTTATAGCTAAATTATTAGTTTACCTTATTGACTTGTTTACTAACATTTCGTTTTACGGTAATTTTTCTTTAACCCACACAAGTCCTGCCGATAATACATTAGGTTGGTTAGTTATTATAATGCCTGCTATAGGTGGTATAATTGTTGGTTTAATGGCGTTTTATGGCTCAAAAGCTATACGCGGGCATGGCATTCCGGAGGCAATGGAACAAATTTTAACTAATCAAAGTAAAATTAAGCCTGCTATAACTTATTTAAAACCTCTGTCGTCGGCTATATCCATAGGAACCGGTGGACCATTTGGCGCAGAAGGACCTATAATTGCAACCGGTGGAGCCTTAGGGTCTACCATTGGTCAGTTATTAAAAATTACCCATAACGAACGAAAAATATTATTGGCTGCCGGTGCTACGGCAGGCATGTCTGCCATATTTGGAAGTCCCATTGCTGCTATTTTTTTAGCCATTGAACTATTGTTGTTTGAATTTTCGCCTCGTTCCATTATTCCGGTTACGCTGGCTTGCATAACAGGTGCAGCAGGGCATCATTTGTTGTTTGAACAAGGGCCTGTTTTTGCTATAAACAGTTTTATAGAAATGCCAAGTAACACCGCACTCGCCTATTATAGTGTTATGGGTATTTTAATTGGTTTATTATCGGTTTTAGTAACAAAAGCCGTTTACTTTATAGAAGATAGTTTTGAAAAACTTCCTATTCATTGGATGTGGTGGCCGGCTATAGGAGGCATTGCAGTAGGCACTATTGGTTATTTTTCGCCACGCACATTAGGTGTAGGTTATAATAACATTACAGATATACTTTCGGGTAGCATGCCTATTCAAATTATATTTTATTTATGCTTGTTTAAATTTATTTCGTGGGCTATTGCTTTGGGCAGTGGCACATCAGGTGGTACATTAGCACCCTTACTTACTATTGGAGGTGCAACAGGTGCCTTATTAGGCAGCGTAATTATTTACTTTTTTCCGGCATCGGGTGTTGTTATTCCTTTAGCGGCTTTAGTGGGTATGTCGGCTATGTTTGCAGGCGCATCAAGAGCATTACTTACATCTATTATTTTTGCGTTGGAAACCACTTCACAGTCTAACGCACTATTGCCCCTTTTAGCAGCCTGCACAGCATCTTATTTTGTTTCATTCTTCATTATGGAAAATACTATAATGACTGAAAAAATTGCCCGCCGAGGTGTAAAAACGCCTGATTCGTACGAGCCTGATATTTTAGAAAAAATTACTGCCCGCCAAGTAATGAAAGAAAATGGATTGGTAATAAGTGAAGATAACAGCATTAAAGAAGTGCGTGAGTTTTTGAAGGAAGAACATAATTATACTGGCAATTATTTTATTGTATCAAACAATGAAGGAGAGTACAGGGGAATTTTAAGCTCATTTACCCTGTTTGATAAAACACATAATACGGATAGTTTGATAAGTACACTTGTTAAACACAAGCATGTTTCTATTGCTAATAATAATAGTTTACGTGCGGCTGTAGAACTAATGGCGAAGGAGAATATAGATGTGCTGCCCGTTTTATCAAAAGAAAATGAGAATATTATAATTGGCGTACTGTCTTATCACGATATTATATCAGCGTATAAATACAGAATAGATGAGCACGAAAAACAACAGCCAAACATTTCGATAAAACAAGGAAGCTTAAAAATACTTCTTCGCGGAAAGAAATTAATAACGGCTATAAAAAATAAATAGGAAACCAGATTTCTTAAAACGCTTCTACTACTTCGGTAATAATGCGGGCGCAATCTTTAATTTGCTCTTCGGTAATAACCAAAGGAGGTGCAAAACGAATAATATTGCCATGTGTTGGTTTTGCCAGTAAACCTTTATCAGCTAAACGCAGGCAAATTTCCCAAGCAGTTTTATCAGGATGCTCGTGTATTTCAATAGCGTTTAATAAACCTTTACCACGTACTACTTTTAATAAAGGAGATTTTATTTTCTTTAATTCATCGCGTAAAATAGCACCTAAGTAATCGGCACGTTCCGATAATTTTTCGTCGCGTAACACATCTAAAGCAGCCATAGCAACTTTTGCAGCAATTGGGTTACCACCATAGGTTGAACCATGCTGACCCGGTTTAATGCACATCATTACTTCATCGCTTGCTAATACAGCCGATACCGGATACATGCCACCTGAAAGTGCTTTGCCCAGAATTAAAACATCGGCATGAACATGCTCCCAGTCGCAAGCCAATAAACGGCCTGTACGAGATAAACCCGTTTGAATTTCATCAGCTATAAAAAGTACGTTGTGTTTTTTACATAAATCGTAACAGGTTTTTAAGTAACCATCAGTTGGCACCATTACACCCGCTTCACCTTGAATGGGCTCAACTAAAAAGCCCACAATGTTTTCATCCTTTAAAGCCTCAGCTAAAGCAGCCGAATCGTTATACGGAATTGTTATATAACCCGTATTAAACGGACCAAAATTTTCTTTAGAGTCATTATCAGTACTAAAAGAAATAATGTTTACTGTACGGCCATGGAAATTGCCTTCGCAAACCACTATTTTAGCCTGGTTTTCTTTTACACCCTTTTTTTCATAACCCCATTTACGAGCCATTTTAATAGCTGTTTCAACAGCTTCGGCACCACTATTCATTGGTAAAACTTTATCGTAACCAAAATAAGTGGTAATATATTTTTCGTACTCGCCTAAAGCGCTGTTATAAAAAGCACGAGATGTTAAAGCCAGTTTTTGAGCCTGTGCAATAAAAACCTCTGTAATTTTTGGATGACAATGCCCTTGGTTTACAGCCGAGTAAGC
>DATHOW010000205.1:0-5864 GCA_035484495.1 Bacteroidia bacterium
TGGCTACCAATCTGTATTTATTGCCTTTAATGTTAAACACATATCTATCATTGCCAACAAAATCAACCGTACTAAATGTTTTCTTTATATCAGCCAAGCTGCTCCAATTTGCTTTCTTACTTAAATTGTACCATCTGTTAAGGGCTTCTATCGAGTCTGCATGCTTGTTGCCAAAATCAACCAATGCCGTTTTAGAAATTATAACCATAAATGCGTATTACAAATATATAAATAAAATTTCATATTTGTAAATTTTATTTCAAATAAAAAAACTTGGGGTAGGGGCTTAATCTTACTTAATATTCTAAATTTTCTTTTTTAATAAAGATAAATAGATGTTTTCATCTATTTCTTTGAATTGTTTAACCCACATATCTTCAAAAAGCTCTAAGGGGTCAATCAAAATTGAGAAAAAGAATTTATCAAGACTAGTCTTTATTAAAACTATTCTGATAAAATCTTGCGTTTTATATTTTTCATATGTGTAATTAACTACTTGAATATAATTTTCTCCTTCAAATAATTTTATTATTTCATCTATCACATTATCTGTGTAGTGTAATACATTAACAATGTCTAATTGAATGATGAAACCTGTTTCGTTATTTAAGTAGTTGATAAACTCTTTATGTAAATCGATATTTTCATTCATCCCTTACCCCTTAAAAATTGTACCGAAAAAAAACTCGGCAAGTAAAAACAGCACCGCGGTAATAAGTATAGCAAGCGTAGGCATTTTTAAAACTCTAAGGCCTTTTGTTGCAAGGCTATTAAAAATAAAAAAAGCCAGTACAATTAATGTAACTATCCAGGCTAAAAAACAAAAATTACTACCGTCTTTATAAATAAAGCAGTTAGAGTTTGTGCCCACACTAAAATTGGGTCCTGCGCAAGCATCGTAAGCTCCATCAAAATAAAACCAACCGTAAAATGTACTGGCAAATAATATATAAATAAAAATAAAAATTTTGTTGTAATGTTTTATCGGAAAAGCCATAGCTGCTTTATTTTATGGTAAGGTTAAGTTGGGTGTTACTGTATGCGTTTAAATGTTGCAATTCTTCTTCTACTTTTTTGTTCCACTTCTCTTGTTCGGGTTTAATAATTGAGTGTTTGGTTTCGGCATCGTACTTTTTTTCGTAGGCCGATGATTCCCTAAAAACCTCTTTCGATAACTGTTCAATTTGTTGCACTGCTTGCTTAGGCGATGTAAATTTAGTTTCACTTATTTTTTTGCGCAGCTTGCGGGCGTATATTTCCGTAATATCAAAATGCTTTTGCTCGTGCGTAAGTAATTCGGCATCCACCTCTTTTTGTTTCCACGATTTGTTTTTTATAAACCCTGCGCTAACCTTTAGCGTAATGCTTTTGCCTTCGGCCTTAAAATCATCTATCTTAATCGTGCTCCAGGTCATGGCTTTTAAGCTGCCTGTTGGGCTGCCCATAAAATCTATCCATTGTAATTTGTAAGTGGGGCTCCAGGCAATAAGGCCTTTGTCGTTTTGCGTAAACGATAGTAAAGATGTTAGTAGTATGGCGCACAAAAATTTCATTGCAACTAAAGTAAACAAACAAATCAATATTTTAAACTTTTATGTAGCTTGCATTACCAAATATATCTTACTATGAAAAACTTTTTTCTGTTTGCCTTGTTGTGTGTGTTTTCTGTTTCGGGCTATAGTCAAAGCAAAACCCTGCTATGGCGTGTAGCGGGTAAAGATTTAAAAAAACCATCCTACTTATATGGCACTTTTCATTTAAGCGATGCCCGTGCCCAGCAATTTGCCGACTCGGTAATGCCTGCCTTTAACACCTGCAGCACCGTGTTGGTTGAAAACGTAGATGCCGACTCTATCGACAAAGCCGATATGTTTAAATACATTTTACTAAAAGATAAAACCGTAAAAGATTTTGTAAGCAAAGCCGATTACGAATTTTTGCGCAAAAAAATACCCGATGTATTGGGCAAAGCCGGCACCATGTTTAATGCCATAAAGCCCATGTACACCATTATGATGGCCGAAGTGCAAAACGCCCGCAACGAAACCCAATTTACGGTTGATGGTTATTTTAAAAACCAAGCTCGCCAGGCGGGCAAAACCCTGTTGGGCATCGAAACTATGCAGGAGGCGCAAAAATCGCTTGATGAAATTTCGGTAGCCGAGCAGTGTAAAATGATGGTAGATTTTTTTAAAAATTACAGCAGCGATGAAAAAAGCATGGATACATTAATTGATTTGTATCAACAGCAAGATTTGCCCGGCATGAATAATTATTACACCGCGCACGATAAAGTGTCAACCGCATTTAATAAAAGTTTGGTAGTAGCCCGCAACAAAAAATTTATTGATAAACTAATTACCCTCATGAAAACCCAAACCGTATTTTGCGCCGTGGGCACCTTGCACCTGCCCGGCGAAACTGGGTTAATAAACCAGCTGCAAAAAAAAGGGTACAAAGTTACGCCCGTGTTTAGCAACTACACGCCGCACACCTTGCAGTTAACCGATAACCGAGATTGGGGCTATTACGAAGAAAACGATTTACTGTTTTCTATGCGCTTGCCCACCGACCCAACCTACCAAGTAGACACCACAACCCAAAGTCGTGCCACCACCTATTACGAAGAAGATACAGTATTAAACATGGGTTACATATTAGTAGGTGCCCGTATAGAAGATAGCGCATCGCTGGCAAACCCACAGTTTGTTTACCAACGCACCATAAATGCCTTTAACAAAACCGAAAACTGGAAACAAATTACCCAGCGCGATATTGTATATAAAAATATTAATTGTAAAGAGGTTGAGTACAACATAGCCAAAGGCAGCAACGTGCTGTACCGCGTTTGCAAGCGCGATGGTTATTTATATTGCTTTGGCGTAACAGGCACTAAAGATTTAATTTACTCAAACCGGGCAACGTACTTTTTCGATAACATTGAGTTTATGTTTCCGTCACTTTATTTTGAGCTCACCGTTAAAGACGAACTAAGCAAACAAAAATTAAAAACCTTTAACGTGCAAGTAACCTCCAGCAGCTTTGATACCACCTTTGCACAAGATACCGCCGGCCTAATATCCCTAAACCTGCCAACCACCCAAAACGATAAATATATACTAAGCATTAGCTCTAAAAATTACGTAACAAAAAAAATAGAACTAAACACAACCAATATTATTAAAACCAACAAAAACGAAATTTATGTAGAAGGCGAAGCCGCTCTTATAAAAAAACAACCCAATGTAGATTATAGCGTTTTTAACACACCCGTTGCCCGCGCCGCTATGATGCCCGATAACACTTTTAATTGGGACACCACCTACATAAAAACCCAAAAAGAAATTATTGCCAAAAAATTTAAACCCGCCGCACCTGCTAAATAGCCTTTGTCATTGCGAGGGACGAAGCAATCTCATACGCTTTGTTATTTTGCCTGTGCCGTGTCATTTCGAACGAATGACTGAGAACCGAGCGAAGCGAAATAACGAATGCATTTTAAAATAAAAACAGATGAGTAAATCTGTATTTGGGCGTTACGCTGATTACAGCGTCGGGCTTTACACTACAAGTTTTTTGGGTTACCAAAAAAGCTTTTCGTGCAAATGTTTTTCTCAAAAAATATTCAGCGATACCAAAATAAAACAATTAAAAAAATCTAAGCTAATCCCTAACGCATCTACAAATAAATTTTTATATAATCATAGCTGCAAAATTTTTAATTTTTGTAGTTGCTTTCAATTTTTTATATACGTTTGTGATTGTTAAAAAAGTTAAAAAACAAAAGCACCAAATATGAAAAATTCCTTGACAAAAATTACACTGGCAGTAGTAGCTATACTATTTGCCTTCACAACCAAGGCACAAACCTATTGTGTAACACCACCACCACCTAATAATTTGGTAGTGCAAGATTCGAATTACAGAACACAAATACAACCTCCTACCTGTGGTGATTTAAGTGGTTTTATCACACCTAACAACCCGCTTACTTTTAGGGTTAACTTCCATTTTTTTAGACCAACAACAGGCAACCCTTATTATAATACTGCTTATGATTATTATAAAAATGTAACATCAGACGATTGCGATACACTTATCAAAATAATAAACCAACGCATGGCTGTTTTTAATGCGCCCGATAAACCAGTATCTGGCGTTACTAGCCGTACAAACTCGTACGTAAAGTATCAAATAGCTAAGGATAGTTTTTTGTTTCACAGCAACTGGGTTTATTTACCTCATGTACTTTTTCATACTAATGACACTGCATGGAGCCCAGGATATGGCACAAGCGATTATTTATATAACCGTTACAAGGTAAATCCAGCTACAGAAATAAATATTTTTTTTACAGCCGACCTCACTAACCCAGGCTCTGGTGCAGGTTTGGCAGGTCATGTTATGATATCGGCACTCCCGTGGGTGCCAACCGGATGGCGAACTTTTAATCATATACTCGATATGCAATTGCTATTACATGAGTTGGGGCACTCTGCGGGGCTTTTATGTCATACAGATAGATCGTTTATTCCCTTAAATACGCCTGCAAATATTTTTCCTCTAAATATTAATACGGATTATTTTGTAGAATCTGATTGTGGTTGTGATGGTTCAACTTCACCTTGCACTCCATCTCCTAACCCATGTACTACTTGGGGCAATGTATCAAGCGTATCACAAGGTGGTGTTTCTTCTAATAATATTATGGGTTATAATAACGACCGCCATTATTTATCGCCCAACCAAATAGGTTCTTTTTTTTACGGTGCGCGTGCAGGTGTAACTTCAAAATATGTTGTTAATTATACAGGCAACCAATGTCAGTATGATAGTAGTAAAACCATCAACATAAGGAACGATACAACATGGAGTTCAGCAGTAATTGTTAATGGTGATGTAGTAATACAACCCGGCAAAACGCTTACTATTCATTGTACTGCTTATTTTTCACAACATAGTAGGGTTTTAGTAATGCCAGCAGCCAAACTTGTTATAGATGGTGGTATCTTAACAGCCCTATGCGATAGCACGTGGAGCGGTGTGCAGGTGTGGGGCAATAGCACCAAATCGCAAGCCATGTCATTAAACATACATACACAGACTGTAAGAGCAGTATATCAGGGCTATGTTAGTATAATAAACGGCGGCACTATACAAAATGCACAGGTTGGTATAACTACTATTGCAAAATACAACAACGGAAATACAGACTGGAACAAAACAGGTGGCATTATAGAGGGTACAAGCGCTAATTTTATAGGCAATACAAAAGATGTAGAATTTATGTACTATCAGGCAGATGTAAGTGCCAGCACTTTTGCCAATTGTAATTTCAACCAAAATGGTCTAAAATTGTCAGATTCCTGGCCCGATGCTCGTGTATCTTTATACGGCATCAAAGGTGTTACATTTTATGGCAATACATTTTCAGCTTTAGGTGGCTTAACACCTACTTCTCCACATTTTAATTTAATTGATAATGGCATTACTAGCATCGATGCAAGTTATACGATTAATGATAATAACGCAACGCATAACACATTTAAAGCGTTTAAATATGGTATAAATGCTCAAAATACAGCTATATTTAATCCTATTACGGTTAACAACACAACTTTTAATCAGTGCTTTACGGGTGGCGTTTATTTAAATGCCATGCATTACAGTACTATTACCAATTGTACATTTAATATATGGCCTGCCTTAGGCACCTTAAGTGTGCCTGTTTATGGCGTTTATTTAGATGCCAGCCACGGTTATAGTGTACGCGGAAACAAGCTAAATGGCAGTACAATTAATTCGTATATACACACGGGCATTATTGTAAACAATAGTGGCACAGGCTCTAACAGTATATACAA
>DATHOW010000206.1:0-11479 GCA_035484495.1 Bacteroidia bacterium
CTTAATTGCATCGAGTTGTTTATGATTTTAAACTCGGGACTTTGCTGGTATTTGGTAAAATGCTCCATCCAGCTTTGCTCACTCATTGGCGGCAGGGTGCCCATTACACTCCAATCGGTTATAGATAAGCCCGAGTGTGTTAAGCGGGTTATGCAACCAATAACCAGCATTACGTAAACCAAAACGCAACCTGTTAACAGCCAGTAAATAATTTGCTTGTGTGGATTGTTTTTTATCATCCCGGAAAAATCTTGGCAAATGTACATAAGGATTGTGTGTAAATAATATAATTTAGCAACAAATTATATGGACTTTATACTTCCTTTTCCCCTTAAAAAGTTACCTCAGCAGGTAAATATACAACAGGCTATGCTACTGGTGGGCTCTTGCTTTGCCGAAGAAATAGGTGCCAAACTAAGCGAACGCAAATTTAACAGCCTGATAAACCCGCATGGTATATTGTATAACCCCCTTAGCATTTGCGGGGCGGTGAGTAATTATATTGAAAACAAAAAATACAGCCAAGCCGATATTTTTTTGCACGATGAATTATGGCGCAGTTTTAGCCACCACGGTAAATTTGCCGATGTAAATGCGGAAGCCTGCTTAGCAAACATTAACCACCACATTAGCGAAGCACACCAGCAATTAAAAAATGCCAAATGGCTGGTACTAACTTTTGGGTCTGCTTTTGCTTATACGCATAAAGATACCATAGTTGCCAATTGCCATAAACTGCCTGCTGCGCAATTTAAAAAAGTACTTTTAACCAAAGAGCAAATTGTAGCCAAATGGCAAAAACAACTAAATGCTTTAAAAACATTTAACCCGCAATTGCAAATTATGTTTACCGTTAGCCCCGTGCGCTATGTACGCGATGGCATAATTGAAAATAACCGCAGCAAAGGCATTTTGCTGGATGCCGTACACACATTAATTGAACAAAACACAAATTGCTTTTACTACCCCGCTTATGAAATTGTGATTGATGAGCTACGCGATTACCGCTTTTTTAAAGAAGATTTAGTACACCCTAACCACTTAGCCATAAACTATGTGTGGCAAAAATTTGTGGATGCCGCCTGCGATGATGAAACCAAAAATTTTATTGCCGATTACGAGCCCATTATGCGAAGCCTGCAACACAGAGATTTGCAACAAGAAACAAGTGCCTCTATAAAATTTAAAAAGACTTTAGAAGAAAAGCAAAGTGTGCTTAGGAAGAAGTATCCTTTTGTTAAAACTTTTTTATAAAACAAATGGCAAAAAAAGAAAGAATTCGAATTCCTGATGACGTAGCAGCAGAAACACTCTTCTTATCTAATAGAATTTGTTGCGTTTGTAATGCTCCAGGAAAACAAGTCCAGATTCATCACATTGACGAGAATCCTGCTAACAATGCTATAAACAACCTATCAGTTCTATGCTTCGATTGCCATAATGAAACAATGATTAAAGGAGGTTTCGGGAGAAAGCTCGAAGCAAATCAAATAATTAAATATCGAGACGAGTGGTTAGAACGAGTAAAGAATAGAAAATCTAAAGCAGACGAAATAGCTTCGATACGAACAGTTACAGGAGTAACAGACCCATTAAATTTTGTTGAATCATTGGGTCACTTTTTAGATTATAAAACTTATGATGATCCGAAAATTTTAAAAGACTATTTAGATAAAATTCTAATAATCCACCAAGCACAATTAACAATAGCACAAACAAAATGGGATTCAGGAACAACATCCAATATGAATCAGGGCAATTATGATATGATTGATTTCTATGAAGAAGTTCTTATCGAGCTTTCGACATTTTATCCAAAAGGGCATTTTAATAATCAACCACCAAAGAAATATTTTAGTGAACTCATTTCTTCCACATTTCTTTGGCATAGACTTATATTAGAGCCTCATGGGGTTGGAACAGGGGGAACAATAGTTTCAACGTTTGCAGGAGGAAATGTTATGGAGGCATTAAAAAAAATGATCGTAGATATGGTAAATTCGTTAGTGTGGCCTTATGAGATTGACAAGCAAATCGATTTAAATGAATGGAGAAAACTTTGGCTTAAATAGCTTAAAATTATTTTACCCTATTTATCAACAAACACAGGGTTTTTATACAAAAAGTAAAGCCCATGTGTTATCAATAATTATTTTTGAGGGAAAATAATTTCTTTATGTCAGACATCAAACAACTTACACAACTTTGCTCACAGGTTAGACGCGACATTGTTCGCATGGTACATAATGTTGCTTCGGGTCACCCGGGTGGTTCGTTGGGTTGTACTGAGTATTTAGTGGCTTTGTATGGGTCGGTTATGCGGCACAATCCACAAAAATTTACGATGGATGGACATAACGAAGATTTATTTTTTCTGTCTAACGGGCATATTTCTCCTGTATTTTATAGTGTTTTAGCCCGCACGGGTTATTTTCCGGTTAAAGAATTAAACACCTTTCGTAAACTAAACACACGTTTGCAAGGGCATCCAACCACACACGAAGGTTTACCGGGTGTGCGTGTAGCATCGGGTTCATTAGGTCAGGGCATGAGTGTTGCCATTGGTGCAGCGCTCGCTAAAAAACTAAATAAAGAAAACAATGTTGTTTATTGCCTGCATGGCGATGGCGAATTACAAGAAGGGCAAATTTGGGAAGCTGCTATGTATGCCGCAGCCCACAAAGTAGATAACTTAATTGCCACTATTGATTATAACGGCAGACAGATAGATGGCGATGTTGATAAAGTACTTCCATTAGGTAACTTAAAAGCTAAGTTTGAAGCTTTTGGCTGGCACGTGCTGGAAATTAACAATGGTAACAACCTGCAAGAAGTAATTGATGGCTTAAACCACGCCAAAACGTTTGTAGGCAAAGGCAAACCCATTATGAATATTATGAAAACCGAAATGGGTCATGGGGTTGATTATATGATGGGCACCCACAAATGGCACGGTAGTGCGCCAAACGATGAGCAATTGGCAAAAGCCCTTACACAAAACATCGAAACCATGGCTGATTATTAAACGTTAAAAAAACGGTTTCATATCCATTTTGGGTTTTAAAACTATTTCTTAGTTTTACTAGTCGAAAAATTATGAAATTGAAAAACCTATACTTACTCGCTTTTTTATTATTAGTTGCATTTGCTTTTCCGCAATCGGTAAAAACAATAGCTAAACAAGCTAAAAAAGATTTTAAACTCCAAAACTATCAAGGGGCTGTTGCCGGTTACAGCAAAGCTTTAGAACTTAAACCAAATACGTTTGGATTTTTGGTTAACAGAGCCATTGCTTACGAAAAGCTAACAAAACTAAAAGAAGCCGTTGCCGATTATCGCCAAGCCATTACTTTAAAAAAAGGTGCTCAAAATCTTTACATGAAAGTCGCTAACCTATCTATGACCTTGGAAGATTATGCAACAGCGGTGCTATACTTAGATAACTTAGTTCACTTAGATAGAAAAAATATTGGTGCCTTACAAAAAGCCTCTTTTTCTTATTTAAAATTAAAACAATTTGAGATTGCCTTAGAGAGAGCTAATAAAGCACTAGACATACAACGTTATAACCACATCAGTCACTATTATAAAGCTTTGGCTTTAGATAGTTTAAAAGATTATACCAAAGCAAACATAGATTATGAATCGGCTATACGCTTAATGAAAAACGAAATTTCTAACGGCTCTAAACCCTTGCCAAAATTTAAACCCTACTATGTAAATTCTGCTCTTGTTCTTTATCACTTAAATGATTTTGATAATTCTATTAAAAATTATAACGAAGCAATATCTATTGACCCTTCTGATACCGAAGAACCTCATCATTACTATGCATATTATTTAGAGAGTCAACCTTATTTAAAGAAAACCGATTTTACAAATACTATTGGCTACCTAAATAAATGTATGGCATTAAACCCAAAATTTAGTGCAGGTTTTTTTGCGCGAGCCGAAGTGTATAAACAAACCAGTCAGTTTCAAAGTGCCATAAGCGATTACACCAAAGTTTTACAAATTGAAAATAGTAATGTAAATGCACTACTTGGCAGAGGTAAGTGTTATTTAGAACTTGGAAATTATAGCGATGCTATGAGAGATTTATGGCAAGCTGTAAAGCTTAACCCCAAAAGCGATGAAATAAAAACATTACTAAAAGAGGCAACTGACAAAAATTACCAAGCCAATAAAGAGAGTGATGCACCTACACTTGTGATAACCAGTCCTACTGTTGACAATAGTGGCTTTGCCAATATTTTAGATAATCAGCTTGATATTTTGGTAGAGGGTACGGCAACCGATAAAAGTTTGATTAGCGACATAAAAGTTAACGGCCAAAAAATATCGTTTAACGAAGGGGAGAAAAACCCTACGTTTAGCTATAAATTAGCTGCTAGTGGCGTTAATAAAATTGATATAAGCGTTAATGACATTTATTTTAATACTACTACTAAAACAATTAAAATTGGGCGCATTATTGATAACACACGTACCAAAGTTGATTTTGCCGGAAATATTTTAAGTGATGATGCCAATAGGAAACCTTATGCAAACCAAGTAGTTTATATTACAAACGAAAAGGGCGAAGTTTTATATCAAACTAAAACAGATGCATTAGGGCATTTTAAATTTGAAAAACTGCCTTATGATAAAAAATACTTGCTTACACTTGATGCACAGGATGCTTCGTTTGCAGGCATTGATAAATTTATGGTTACTGATAATAATGGGAACACCATACTGGTATCTAAAGTAGGAGAAAAAGGCAAATACAAATTTGAAATTATACCATCAGATGCTAATGTGATGAGTTTGATGACGGTAGAAGATCAACCTATTAGAATTGATGTAAAAGGAAAACTAATAGCCGATAACCCCGAGAAAACACCCATTGCAAGCGTTAAGTTTTTATTAATGAACGAGCGCGATGAAATTATTTTGTTTCACGTAACAGATGCAGATGGTAATTTTTCTTTCCCTGGTTTGTTGCCATCGGGTAAATATAATTTTGCCATTGATGTGTTGGATAGCAAAAAAATTGCCTTCAATAAAATATTTGTAACTGATGAAAACGGAAAAATAATTAAAGAAATTTTAAAGAATGGGGATGGGGTTTTTAAATTTAAATTACTGGAAAGTGAGCGTGCTTCTTTATCAACCCTTGCGGCCGAAGATTTTGACCCTTGGGCTAATTTAAAATTTACTGCCACTAAAAAACAAATAGAAATTATTGAGAACATCTATTACGAATCGGGTTCGTTTAAAATCCCAACTTCGGCTGAACCTATTTTAGCTAAAGCCATTGATGCCATGAAACAAAACCCTACTTTATTAATTGAAGTGCAATCGCATACCGATGCTACCGCCGGAGATGAATATAATATGGAATTATCGCAAAAACGTGCTAACGCTGTGGTAGATTATATGGTAAGTAAAGGCATCGTTAAAAAACGATTAACCGCAAAAGGCTTTGGCGAAACACAGCTTACCAATAAATGTGCTAACGGTGTTGATTGTAGCGATGAAGAACATCGTCAAAACAGGCGTACCGTATTTAAGTTAAGCTACCCTTAGTAAGTTCAAAACCTGTTTAGGTTTGTATAACCCCAACGTTGTACTGTTTAGTTATAGGCGCGTGGTTAGCAGCTTCTATGCCCATACTAATCCATTTACGTGTATCTACTGGGTCTATAATAGCATCTAACCACAAACGCGATGCTGCGTAGTATGGTGTAGTTTGCATGTCGTAGCGGTCTTTGGTTTTGTTATATAACTCAGCTTCGTTTTCAGGTGTAATTACTTCGCCTTTAGCTTTTAACGAAGCTACTTCTATTTGCACTAAAACTTTTGCCGCCTGTGCACCACCCATTACAGCTACTTGCGCTGTTGGCCAACCGACAATTAAACGAGGGTCGTAAGCTTTACCGCACATAGCATAGTTTGCTGCACCAAACGAGTTACCAATTATAATAGTAAACTTAGGCACCACACTGTTTGCCATAGCGTTAACCATTTTGGCTCCGTCTTTAATTATACCACCATGCTCGCTACGGCTACCCACCATAAAGCCGGTAGCATCTTGTAAAAACACCAAAGGCACTTTACGTTGGTTGCAATTCATAATAAAACGCGCAGCTTTATCGGCACTATCGCTATAAATTACACCGCCAAATTGCATTTCGCCTTTTTTGCTTTTTACAACTTTACGTTGGTTAGCAACAATGCCTACTGCCCAACCATCAATGCGCGCGTAACCACAAATAAGTGATTGGCCATATAATTCTTTATACTCATCAAAATCGCTGTTATCTACAATACGAGCAATTACTTCACGCATATCATATTGCTTATCGCGAGTTTCTGGCACAATGCCGTAAATTTCTTTTACATCTTTTTTAGGTGCAACAGGCACATCACGATTAAACCCTGCTTTATCAAAATCACCTACTTTACTAAATATGTTGCGTATGCGTGTTAGGCAATCTTTATCATCTTTACACTTGTGGTCGGTAACGCCAGATATTTCACAATGTGTAGTTGCACCACCCAATGTTTCGTTATCAATTGTTTCGCCAATGGCGGCTTTCACTAAATACGAGCCTGCTAAAAATATACTGCCTGTTTTATCTACAATCATGGCTTCATCACTCATAATAGGCAAGTAAGCCCCACCTGCCACACAGCTACCCATAACGGCAGCAATTTGCATAATGCCCATACCGCTCATTACAGCGTTGTTTCTAAATATACGGCCAAAGTGTTCTTTATCAGGGAAAATCTCATCTTGCAACGGCAAATAAACGCCTGCGCTATCAACCAAGTAAACAATGGGTAATCTATTCTCTATAGAAATTTCTTGCGCACGTAAATTCTTTTTTCCGGTAATAGGAAACCATGCACCTGCTTTTACCGTAGCATCATTAGCCACCACAATTGCTTGCTTGCCCGATATATAACCAATAACAATAACAACTCCTCCGCCTGGGCAACCGCCATGTTCGGCATACATTTCGTAACCGGCAAAAGCACCCATTTCGATACGTGGAGAATCTTTATCTAATAAAAAATCTATACGCTCGCGTGCACTCATTTTACCTTGCTCGTGCAGTTTATCTATACGCGATTGACCACCACCAACATAAATTTTATTTAGGCGTTGCTCCATTTGCGAAATAAGCAAGCGCATTTTATCGTCGTTTTTATTAAATTCTATATCCATTAGCCAATTTTTTTAGACGGCCTAAATATACAATTTAATGAGATTGTAAAAGAGCGGCCTTGTGGTTGTTTGCTTTAAAAAGCAAGAAAACCTGATACATGATAATTTTGTACTTTTGGTGGACTAAAAACCAATATTATGGAAGAGAATAACCACGAAAACCAATTAAATATAGAACTAAGCGAAGAAGTAGCCGAAGGAATTTATAGCAATTTGGCCATTATAACCCACTCACCATCGGAGTTTGTAATAGATTTTATAAAAATTATGCCCGGTGTACCTAAAGCACGCGTAAAATCAAGAATATTACTAACCCCACAGCATGCTAAACGCTTGATGATGGCTTTAAGTGAAAACTTAATGAAGTACGAGCAGCTGCACGGAAAAATTAAGGAAGCAGATATACATGCATTGCCATTAAATTTTGGCGCACCTAAAGGACAGGCATAGATATCCGTTTGTTTATCGGTAAAAATGATGAAAAAAAGATATTCGGTATCTATTGTAAAGTATACCAATACATTACCCCTGCGTTATGGTATAAATAACAGTAAGGTGCTTGATGAGATGGACTTGCAGCTTGATATACCGGCTGTGTGCGCCCAAAAATTATTAGATGATAAAGTTGATATTGGTTTAATTCCGGTAGCGGTTATTCCGTTACTGAAAGAGTACCACATTATTAGCAATTACTGTATTGGTAGCAACGAAAGAGTTGATACGGTTAAGTTGTACAGCAATGTACCACTGAATGAAGTTGAAAACATTTATTTAGATTATCAATCGCGCACATCTATTATGCTGGCAAAGGTTTTGTGCAAAAACTTTTGGAAGATTAGTCCAAAGTTTATAAATGCCGAAGCTGGATTTGAAAGCAAAACCTCTACTAAAGATGCCGCTGTTGTTATTGGCGACCGCTGCTTTAGCTTAAACGGAACATTTACTTACGAGTACGATTTAGCTTTTGAGTGGAAAAAATTTACCACCCTACCCTTTGTATTTGCAGCCTGGGTAAGTAATAAAAAAATTGATGCCGATTTTATAGAGAAGCTTGAAAGTGCCATGGCTTATGGCATTAAACAAGTTGATATAGCTATTAAAGAAGATGCCGGCATAAAAGAGCCTGTTATGATTAAAAAATACTTGACCGAGCGGATTAATTATAATTTGGATGAAGCAAAGAAAAAATCATTGCATCTTTTCTTAGATTTGATACAGCAATTATAAAATTGATAAAAACCAAGCAGTATAAACTTATTATATTTTTTGCAGCAATTTTTTGTTGTCTTTTTGTATTGCAGTTTATTTTTGGTTTCGGCATAAAACATAACCTCAATATTAAAGCAAGTTATGTTTCATCGCATAAAATTGATGCGGATATTTTAGTGCTTGGCCCTTGCGAGCCATTGTGGATGGTAGCGCCTGATATCATTACAAAAAAAACAAAATTATCGTGCTATAATTTAGCCAATAGTCATAGTGATTTTGCTGATAACTATTTACACTTGTATTTGTATTTGCAAAACAACAAAGTACCTGCCTATTTATTGCTTTTTGTAACCCCTGAATCGTTTGATTTAAATTATAATACATTTTACTCATACAGATTTTCTTCCTTCTTAAACGATACCGTTGTTGCTAACACCGTGAAAGAATGTGATAAAGGATTTTATAGCTGGTCAAAAATTCCGTTTATGCAATATGCTTATTATAGTCATCAAACATTTTTTAATGCCTTACAAGGCTGGAAACATTATTTTACTAAAAAAATAGTGCCTTATTATGCTGATGGCTTTGAACCTCCGGCAAAAATTGTGTGGGATAACCATTACGAAAACCTAAAAAAGAAGTATCCGAAAGGATATAGCTTTACTTTAGATAGTCTGCGCGAAAAATACTTGTATAAAACATTATGGCTGTGCAAGGAGAATCATATACAGGTGCTTATGTACGAATCGCCCATTTTAAGGGAAACAACGGCAAATCAGCCAAATCGTCGAGATTTTATAGAACAAATAAATTTTATTGCCAAAAACATGGATTTTCCTTTTATTTCGTTTCAAAACCTACCTATGGCTACCGATAAAAAACACTATATATCGCCTATGGTTACCAATTTACAAGGCTCCTACCTGTTTTCGGATACTTTGGCGGGTTATTTAAAGTCTTGCCTGAAAAAATAAATTTCAGAAAAAGTTTCTACGTTTTAAAAAACCTATTATATTTGCAGCCCGATAGAAAAAGTCGGTTGTTCTTTAAGAAATTTTTAATGAAGAAATGCCTAAAAGCAGGCCTCATTAAACAACCAAGATGATTCCGTAGCTCAGCCGGTAGAGCATTACACTTTTAATGTAAGGGTCCTGGGTTCGAATCCCAGCGGGATCACGTAATGGGACTGAAGAAATTTCTTCAGTCCCATTTTTATTTAAACCAAAATGCAACTCGCTTACAGAAAATACGGAGAAGGGCAACCCCTACTTATTTTACACGGACTATTTGGGCAAAGCGACAACTGGAACACCCTTGCCAAACGATTTGGCGACCAAGGCTTTGAAGTTTACACAATAGACCAGCGCAATCACGGCTTATCGCCACACAGCAATGTATTTACATACGAGGCAATGGCTGACGATGTACAAGAGTTTATCGAAACCAATAGTTTGCAAAACCCAATTTTATTAGGCCATTCAATGGGCGGAAAAACAGCCATGTTCCATGCTTTAAAATATGATGGGGTGTTGGATAAATTGATAGTGGCAGATATGTCGCCACGTGCTTATGAACCTCACCACGAAGCCGTTTTAGAAGCACTTAATGCAGTAGATTTTTCAAAAATAAATACACGCAAAGAAGCTGAAGCTATTTTAAACGAATACATCACTGATTTTGGCACCAAGCAATTTCTATTAAAAAATATTTATTGGGAAGATAACGCCGAAGGTAAAATGAATTGGCGATTTGATTTAGCAACTATTACAAAAAGCTATACCGAAATATTAGTTGCCGTACCTGATGAAATGAGTGATGTAAATTCTTTATTCCTTCGTGGAGAAAAATCGCCTTACATAACAGAAGTTGATGTACCCGAAATAAAAAACAGATTCCCCAACTACAAATTACAAACTATTGCCAATGCAGGGCATTGGGTGCATGCCGAGCAACCCGATAGTTTTTTTAAAGATGTAATTAGTTTTATTAAGTAATTACTTAGCCATTAAAGCCTCAATATCATTAGCCTCAATGGGTATGTTAGCCATTAAATCTTTAGGTCCGTTATTGGTAATTAAAATATTGTTTTCTATGCGGATACCCAAGCTCTCTTCTCTGATATAAATGCCGGGCTCACAAGTAAACACCATGCCTGCTTCAAATTTGCGGTAGCGGTTACCCACATCATGCACATCTAAACCAAGGTAATGCGAGGTACCATGCATAAAATATTTTTTATACAATGGTGCATCAGGGTTCTGCTTCTTAACATCATCAGCACTTAACAGGTTAAGTTTAATTAATTCCTCTTCCATTAATTGTCCAACTGTTTTTTGATAGTCTGCCATTAGAGTACCCGGCACCAACATTTTGGTAGCAGCTTTCATTACTCGTAGTACAGCATTATATACATCTTTTTGACGAGGCGTATATTTTCCGTTTACCGGAATGGTACGTGTTAAGTCCGAATTATAATTGGCATACTCAGCAGCAACGTCCAGTAATATAATATCGCCGTCTTTACATTGCAAGCTGTTATCTATATAATGCAACACGCATGAGTTATAACCACTTGCAATAATGGGCGTATAAGCAAAGCCATTACTACGGTGGCGCGTAAATTCATGTATCAATTCAGCTTCAATTTCATATTCCCAAACCCCCGGTTTAATAAAACCTAATAACCTACGGAAACCTTTTTCGGTAATGTTGCAGGCCTGTTGTATAAGCTCAATTTCTGCGTCTTGTTTTATGGCACGCAGGTTATGCATTAGCGGTGCACTGCGTTCGTATTTATGTACAGGATATTCTGCCATGCACCATTTTACAAATCTTGCTTCACGGGTTTCTGTTTCAACAACCGCGCGCACATGTTCGTTGATGTTTAAATAAACAGTTTCAGCTTCTGCCATTAAAGAACGCAGCACAGTTTTAAACTCGTTTAACCAATATACTTTTGTAATGCCGCTTACCGTAAGTGCTTCAGCCTTGCTTAATTTATGTCCTTCCCAAATAGCAATATGCTCATTGGTTTCTTTTAAAAATAAAACTTCT
>DATHOW010000207.1:0-2753 GCA_035484495.1 Bacteroidia bacterium
GCTATAAAAAAAGCAGTGCCTTGTAAACGTGTAACATCAGTTGTTTTGGGTTTTGAAGTGCCTCATGCACATATTCATTTAATTCCGGCACAGAATGAGAGAGAGGTTAATTTCTCTAATCCAAAAATAAAATTTAGTAAAGAAAAATTTGAGGCTACAACAACAAAAATAGCTCTGGCTTTTAATAAACTATAAAACTTATTTTGTTTCCGATACGGGCTCCTCTACAGGAGTTTCAGCTATTTTATTTTCTGTAAAAAACTTCTTCTGAAATAGTAAAATAATAATTACCCCGGTTGATATAGAAGCATCCGCTAGGTTAAAAATAGGCCTGAAAAACATAAATTCTTCGCCTCCCCAAATAGGAAACCAATTTGGAAAATGACCTTCTACTAAAGGGAAATAAAACATATCTACAACCTTACCATGTAAAAAGCCTGCGTAACCACCTTCAACCGGAAAAAAGTGAGATGGTTCGCCAAAACTTTCATTAAAAAACATGCCATAAAACATACTATCTAAAATATTGCCAACGGCCCCTGCAAAAATAAAGGCAATAGCCGCCACGTAACCTATGTGGTATTTTTTTAATATAATTTGACGTAAATAATAAATGCCAAAAGCAGCTGCCCCAATTCTAAAAACACTTAAAGCTAATTTACCTAAAAAGCCACCAAACTCAAGCCCAAAAGCCATACCGGGGTTTTCGGTAAAATGAATTTTAAACCACGAGAAAAAAACATGCTCCTCGCCCAAAGCAAAATGTGTTTTAATATATATTTTAATTAACTGGTCGGCAAATAACACACCAATAATAACAAATAGGGCAATTTTTAAACGTTTGCTCATAATTTTGCAAAGATACTATTTTAGGTTAACAGGCAGTATTTTAAAGAATTAGATAATACTAATAATACAGATTTTTGTTGTTGAAGTGTTTACTTTAAACCTATCATCTACTCGTTTGCCTACAAGCCATACTATATCCTTGTTGCAGCGCAGTATATATTGATTTTGTTTATCAAATAAAGAAGCTTTTTCTGCTGTAAAAAAATCGCTTACTTTTTTAAAGCCCTTCATGCCAAGTGGTTTAAACTTATCGCCAAGTTGCCATTTATTTAAAATTAAGGGAAATACTAGTTTATCAGCATCTATAAAGGCTTTATTTGCTTTGAAATCTTTCTTGGGAATTGAATCTATACTCCCTTTAGTAAATTCTATTTTAATTTTTATAGGCGATTTTATAGAGGTGGTGTTTTCATTTATAAAAATATCCGACTGATTTTCTTGTTCGTTTTTTTTAATGAGTAAGAACTCTCTGTCTTTTATAATTGTATGTGTTTCACTTGTGAAAACTTTACCCGATTGGGCTTTCAGACTGTTATACACATCATTTGCTTGTGAGCTGTTAAAACCAAAATCTTTAATTAATTCAAATAAAATAAGCTTTGATGCAATTGTTTTTTCTAGTTGTTCAATATTAATTTTATGAGCAGAATCCTCTTTTAAAAGTAATTTTTTTCGTTGTTTTTCAACCTCTTTTTGCAAAATTAGGTTGGTTTGTTGTAAAATTTCTATTTCGGCAGAAACTGTTTTTTCAAACGAAGGGTTTATTTTTTTTAATGCAGGAATAACTTGTAAACGCAGGTGGTTACGCAAATATTTGTCCTCTTTGTTACTACTATCTTCACGGAATAAAATTTTATTTTCTTTTAGATATCCTTCTATTTCAATGCGTGTAGCAAATAAAAGCGGACGAACAGTTTTGTCTTTTTTTGGTAAAATAGCCTTTAAACCATTAATGCCCGAGCCACGTAATAGATTAATAAAAAAAGTCTCTATGTTATCGTTTGCATGATGAGCTGTTAGCAGATAATCAAAATCGTTTGAGGTAATTAATTCATTAAACCAACTGTAACGCAACTCGCGGGCTGCCATTTGTATCGAAATGCCCTTGTTTTTGGCATAAACTGCAGTTTCAAATTTTTTGGAAAAACATTTAATTTTGTTCTTTTTACAATATTCTAGCACAAATTTCTCATCGTTATCAGCTTCTGCTCCTCGTAAATTGAAGTTGCAATGCGCTACAGAGAAAGAAAAACCAGTATTTGCGAGTAAACTACACAAAACCATAGAATCGGTGCCACCACTAACCGCTACTAGCAGTTTGTTGTGTTTATCGAAGAGTTTATTGCTTTGTATGTATGAGGTAAATGCTTTAATCATTTATGTGGGCAAAGATAGAATCGGTAAGCATTCATCTAACAAATAAAGGGCTTTATATTTAACATTGCACATTTTGTATATATAGTACTAATTACGTTAAAATATTTATAAATTTGTAGGGATATAGAATAGATAGAACAAAATTTATATGACAATAAAAAAACTCTTTTTAATAGCAAGTTCAGTTGCCATTTTAGTTTCCTCGTGCGGAGGAGATAACAAGCAGCACCAAACACAAGAAGGAAAAGGTGGGGTTTATTATGGCGGAGTGTTTCGCATGAATGAACTGGAAGACTTTAAAAACCTTTACCCATTGGCTATTGTAGATGTAATTTCTTGGCATATAGCTACTCAAGTTTATGAGGGATTAGTTAAGCTTAATCAAGCTGATTTATCTACTGTGCCTTGCTTAGCGTACCGCTGGGAAACTAACCCGGATGCAACTATTTGGACTTTCCACCTACGCAAAGGGGTAAGATTTCATGATGATCCTTGTTTTTCTGACGGAAAAGGGCGAGAAATGAATG
>DATHOW010000208.1:0-16566 GCA_035484495.1 Bacteroidia bacterium
TTTTTGATGCTTTTCTAAAAGGCGTAATAATAGTTTACTAAAAGGTGTGTATTTGTATTCTAAATGCCCTGTACTCCATGTTACGTCATATAAGTACCATAAGCCATCAAGTTTTACAGCATTCCATGCATGGTTATCTAAGTAAATAGAATCATGCACATCAAATATTTCGTCTTTCGCATAACCTGATACGGTAGTATTTGTAATGCCTGCAATGGTAAGTAATGAATCCATTAAATTGGCATAACCTAAACAAACGGCTCGTTTTGTTTTTAAAATATGACTTGTTCTTTGGGCGAATGTCCCTGATGGAGAGTAATATTGCCTAAAGTCGTATCGTATATTGGTAGCAACCCAAGCATATATAACATCAAATTTTTCTTGGTCGATGGTTTTACCTTTTATTAGGGCAGTCACTAAAAGTGCGGGGTCGCTTTCTTCCTTTTTAGTGAGCTTATAATCTTTTGGATTGAAACTAAGAATATCACTACCACTTGTTTGACTAAATGCTAAGCAATTTAGGAATAAGGTGAAAATAAGAAAGTACTTAATCACAAGTCGTACAAAAGTTATCTTTAAATATACGAATTAATGTTTGTTTGATAAAGCTAATAAAGCGAGAAAATTTAAGGGTGTTTTTCTTTATACTTTAAAATAGAGTTGCTTAGCCATGTTTTAAAAACAGGTAAATCTTTTCCAATGTCATAGCCAATGCCGGTGTTGCTTAATAAACTTTCATCATCATTTACAATTACATAATAAGGTTGCGAACTAATTTTGTATTTACTCAATTGCATAAAGCCCCATTTCATGCCTTCGGTTTCAAGTGTTACTTTATCATCGCCCCATTGCACTTCTTTTTGTTCAACTTGTGCAAGTTCATGTCTATCATCTACAAATAAGGAAACAATTACTAAGTCGTTAGCTAATATGTTTCTTATTTCAGGTTCTACCCAAACATTGTCTTCCATCTTACGGCAGTTAGCACAAGCCTTACCTGTAAAATCTATCATTAGGGGTTTATGAACTTCTTTTGAGTAAGCTAAAGCACTTTCATAATCGTTATGAAAAACTTTTAATCCATCCGGACCATTAATCATTTTTGCAGCCAAAGCAGATGAACCATTTTGGTTGGATGACTGTACTGATGTTGCTTGAGGTTTCCACTCCGCATACGTCGAAGGAGGAATAACACCACTTAATAATTTTAAAGGTGCTCCCCATAAACCCGGTACCATATAAACGGTAAAACTAAAAGCAAGTATGGCAAAAAATAAACGTGGTATAGTTAAAAATGGCGTTTCGGTATCGTGGCTTAATTTAAACCAGCCTATTAAATAAATGCCTGTTAAACCAAAAAGCACAATCCACAACGTAAGAAATACTTCACGAGTAAGTATATGCATGTCGTAAACCAAATCTGCATTCGACGCAAATTTTAAAGCCAAGGCCAACTCTAATAAACCTAATGTAACTTTAACGGTGTTTAGCCATCCACCCGATTTTGGTATACTTTGTAACCAGCTTGGTACAATGGCAAACAAACCAAATGGTAAGGCAAAACCAAAACCAAAACCTAAGAAACCAAAAAATGGTCCGGTAGGGGAGTTGCTTACTAAAGGAATTAAGTTGCCAATAAAAATACCGGTACACGAAAATGATACCAACGATAAAGTTGTAGCCATAAAAAATATACCAATGAAACCACCTCTATCACTTTGCGAATCTATTTTATTAAGCCATGAATTAGGTAGCACAATTTCAAATGCACCTAAAAAACTTATGCCGAAAATAATAAGCATAATAAAAAAGAAGATATTAAATGCTGCGCTTGATGCTATGGTGTTTAAAGCAGTTTCGCCAAACACGGCGGTAATTAATAAACCCAGTGCAGTATAAATAATAATAATGCTAAGCATAAAAAATAAAGCTTCTTTAATAGCACCACTACGTTTTTTATTACGCTTTAAAAAGAAACTTACATTCATTGGTATCATAGGGAATACACAGGGGGTTATCAGTGCAGCTAAACCAAAGCCAATGCCCTTTAAAAAAATTAACCACCAAGGTGTTTTTGTTTCGCTTGTAGTTGTTTCAGCAGTTTTAGTTTCCGGCACAGATTCTTTAACTTCAGTTGCTGTTGCGGTACTTGCTGCTTTTGTACTAGTATCAACATTTGTTTTTTCAACCGAAACAATTCCTTTGTCTATATTGAGAGAGAATTTTTTAGCAGGAGGAAACTCACACTTTTCTTCGGTACAAACTTGAAACACATCAAATTTACCTGTTAATGCAAACGGCTTATCTGTTTTTAGTTTAATGCGTTGTGTAAAAGTGGCTTTGTTTTCAAAATAGTAAACAAACGCCTTAAATTGTTTATCCATTTTCTTTATGGGCGTATTTTCTTTTAGCTTTCCAACAAGTTCATAATTGGCAGATGGATTAAATTCTATATGGGTTGGGTTTGGCCCCTCTTTTTGATTAACAGAAAATATATGCCATCCATTTTCAAGAGCTGTATTAAAAATAATATCGCACTCAGTATCTGATACTTTTTTAGACTCTATTTTAAATGTTACAGGATTGGTACCTTTTGTTGCAACAGCTTCTGTCTTTTCAACTGGAGCTCCTGTTTGTTCTATATCAATTGAAAACTTTTTAGCAGGCGGAAAGGTGCACATTTCATCCGTACAGGTTTGAAATTCATATTTACCCGCTAAGGCAAATGTTTTATCTGTTTTTACTTTAATGCGTTGTGTAAAAGTGGCTTTATCTTTAAAAGTGTAAACCATTATACCAAACTGTTTATCCATTTCCTCTACAGGCTTGCTTTCTGTAAGTTTTCCAACAAACTCATAATCGGCAGATGAGTTAAATTCTATATGGGTAGGGTTTGGTCCATCCCCGGTTTGGTTAATAGAGTATATATGCCATCCTTTTTCAATACTGGCATCAAAAACTATATCGTACTCGGTGACCGATACTTTTTTAGCTTCTATCTTAAATTTTACCGGATTAGCTGCTTGAGCAAACGCTTCAACTGTGCTCAGCATGACAGCAAACAGGGCAATTTTAAAAATCAATTTTTTCATACATGAGATTAGTCGGTTTCAAAGGTAAAAAATTACAAGTTGAAAACGTTTTTTCGTCTAATCTTTATTTAGAAACATTATAAATTAAATGGTTTATAAGTTAGGCTTGATATTACGGCTTTGGCTGTGTAAATTTGCCCCCGTTAAAATGTCTTTTAATTATGAGCAAAGAAAATATCCTTCAATCAAGTTTAGGTAGAAAATTAGTAATGGGTATAACGGGTTTATTCCTGATAACCTTTTTAATAGTGCATGTGGGTTGTAATGCCTGCATTTTTGCAAACGATGGCGGTGTACTTTTTAACGAAGTATGCCATTTTATGTCGCATAACTTTTTTATACGTGTTATGGAAATTGTTTTGTTTGCGGGCATTTTTACCCATATGATACAAGCTTTGTTACTTACAATGAAAAACAACAAAGCCCGCCCTGTAAAATACGCAGTAACTAACGGTGCTGCTAACAGCAAATGGTATAGCCGTAGTATGGGAGTTTTAGGCTCGTTACTATTAATGTTTTTTGTAATTCACTGGGCTCATTTTTGGGTTCCTACTAAAGTGGCAGTTTTTACCGGACAAGAAGAAAACACTTTCGAGCATATGAAAGAAATTTTTTCGAAAGAGTATGTTGTAGCCATTTATTTACTGGGTATCATTTCACTTTGCTACCACTTGCTGCATGGCTTTCCATCGGCTTTTCAAACAGTAGGTTTAAATAATAAAAAATATACACCTCTATTAAAAAAAGCGGGTGCTATTTTCTCTATTACTGTTTGCATGTTATTTGCAGCTATGCCAATAACCGTGTATTTAGGGATCATTAAATAATTTAAGAATTTAAAAATTTTATATATGGCAACTTCACCAAAATTAGACGCTAGAGTCCCAAAAGGAGAAATAGACCAAAAATGGAGCAAATATCGCTCTACCGTTCATTTAGTTAACCCGGCTAACAAACGTAGTTTAGAGGTTATCATTGTAGGTTCTGGTTTAGCAGGTGCATCTGCAGCAGCTTCTTTAGCTGAGATGGGATATAAAGTAAAAGTATTTTGTTTTCAAGATTCTCCTCGTCGCGCGCACTCAATTGCAGCACAAGGAGGTATAAATGCCGCAAAAAATTATCAAAATGATGGCGATAGCGTTTATCGTTTATTTTACGATACTATTAAAGGTGGCGATTATCGTGCCCGCGAAGGAAACGTACATCGTTTAGCTGAAGTATCAGGCGCTATTATTGACCAATGCGTAGCACAAGGTGTACCATTTGCCCGCGAATATGGTGGAGTATTAAGTAACCGTTCGTTTGGTGGTACACAGGTACAACGTACATTTTATGCAGCCGGCCAAACAGGCCAACAATTATTATTAGGAGCTTATAGCGCTTTACAACGTCAAGTTGGTATGGGGGCTGTTAAATTATATGCCCGTCATGAAATGTTAGACGTGGTAAACATTGATGGTAAATGCCGTGGCATTATTGCCAGAGATTTAATTACAGGGAAATTAGAAAGACATTTTGGACATGCAGTTTTAATTGCATCGGGTGGATACGGAAACGTATTTTATCTTTCTACCAACGCAATGGGAAGCAACGTTACTGCTGCCTGGAAAGCACATAAAAAAGGTGCCTTTTTTGGCAACCCATGCTACACGCAAATTCACCCAACTTGTATTCCGGTTAGTGGCGACCATCAGTCGAAATTAACTTTGATGTCTGAATCACTTCGTAATGATGGACGTATTTGGGTTCCTAAAAAAGCAGGCGATACACGCAAGCCAAACGAAATTCCGGAAGAAGAAAGAGATTATTATTTAGAGCGTCGCTATCCTGCCTTTGGTAACCTAGTGCCACGCGATGTGGCATCACGTGCAGCTAAAGAGCGTTGCGATGCAGGTTTTGGTGTTGGTGCAAGTAAGTTAGCTGTATATCTTGATTTCTCGGCTAACATGATGCGCTATGGTCAAATTGAAGCTAACAAACAAAATATACACAACCCTACTAAAGAAAAAATACGTGAGTTGGGTATGGCTGTTGTGAAAGAAAAATATGGTAACCTGTTTGATATGTACAAACAAATTACAGGCGAAGATCCGTATGAAATTCCTATGCGCATTTACCCTGCGGTGCATTATACTATGGGTGGTCTTTGGGTTGATTATAATTTAATGACTACCGTACCTGGCTTATATGCCTTAGGCGAAGCTAACTTCTCTGACCACGGAGCTAACCGCCTTGGAGCATCTGCTTTAATGCAAGGTTTAGCTGATGGTTATTTTGTTATTCCTTATACTATCGGAGATTATTTGTCGGAAGAAATTCGCACCAAAGCAATTGCTACCGACCACGAAGCTTTTGTAAAAGCAGAAGCTGAAGTGCAAGAGCGCATTAATAAATTGATGACGATTAAAGGAACAAAATCGGTAGATCATTTCCATAAACAATTGGGTAAAATTATGTGGGATAAGTGCGGAATGGCACGTAACACCGCAGGTTTAAAACAAGCGATAGAAGAAATTAAAAAACTACGCGAAGAGTTTTGGAAAGATGTGCGTGTTACCGGTGAGGCTAACGAATTTAATCCTGAATTAGAAAAAGCAGGTCGTGTGGCCGATTTTTTAGAGCTTGGAGAACTAATGTGTATGGATGCATTAAACCGTAACGAAAGTTGTGGTGGGCATTTCCGTGAAGAGTACCAAACAGAAGAAGGTGAAGCAAAACGCGACGATGATAATTTTGCTTACGTTGCTGCTTGGGAGAACAAAGGAAACAACGCTTGGGAATTGCATAAAGAAGAATTGATATTTGAGAATATAAAAATTGCTGCACGTTCATATAAATAAAAAGCTATGAGTCACGGAAACATGAGTTTGACCTTAAAGGTTTGGAAACAAAAAAATAAAGATGCTAAAGGCGCTTTAGAAACATATCAGGTAAAAGGCATTTCGCCTGACATGAGTTTTTTAGAAATGTTTGATGTGCTTAATGAGCAACTGATAACAGAAGGAAAAGACCCCATTGCATTTGATCATGATTGTCGCGAGGGCATTTGTGGTATGTGCAGTATGTTTATTAATGGTCGTCCGCACGGACCCGTTAAAGGAGTTACAACTTGTCAACTACATATGCGTAGTTTTAAAGATGGTGATACTATTGTGGTTGAACCATGGCGTAGTACGGCTTTCCCTATTGTGAAAGATTTGGCAGTTGATAGAAGTGCTTTTGATAGAGTTATTGCTGCGGGTGGTTTCGTATCTGTAAACACAGGTAACGCAAAAGACGCAAACAATATTTTAATTAATAAAGATGATGCCGATGATGCATTTAATGCAGCAGCTTGTATTGGTTGTGGCGCTTGTGTAGCTACTTGTAAAAATGGATCGGCTATGCTATTTGTATCGGCAAAAGTTTCTCAATTAGCTTTGTTACCACAAGGACAAATTGAAAAAGAAGCACGTGTACTTAGCATGGTAGGCCAAATGGATGACGAAGGTTTTGGTGCATGTAGTGTAACAGGTGCTTGCGAAATAGAATGTCCTAAAGGAATTTCGTTAGAGAATATTGCACGTATGAATAGAGAATTTTTAGGTGCAAATATTAAGTCAAAACATTAATATATTATAAAACGTATTTTTAATGAAAACCGCCAATCTACAAGGGTTGGCGGTTTTATTTTGTGTAAATCGTTAAATAATCACGTTTAGTCGATTTTGACGTTAAAAAAGAGCCCTATTCACCTATTTTTCTCACAATAATTTGTTTTTAGATAAACTATTTTATACAATTGCAGTAATCAAAACCACTAACTAAAAACAAATGAAAAAAACACTATTAACAACAACGGCTCTTGCCTTGCTTTCTGCAGGTGTAATGGCCCAAAATGGTACTCGCCTACAAGTGAGCCCGCCTATAAAAAAAGGAACTACGGCTACACCGGCTGTTGGCCCTGTGCAATTAAATACTAATAATAATAGGTACGTAAATCGTTGTGGAACACAATCTCCTTCAACTGAATGGGATGCTGAGTTTAACAAACAAGTAGAAAAATTTAAAGCGGATAGAGAAGCTGAATTGATTAATGGTAAAACATCGGCACTAACTTTTACACTGCCTGTGGTTTTTCACGTTATACATACTGGGCAAGCGGTAGGTACATTTCCTAATATAGCTGATGCGCAAATTACTTCGCAAATTACAGCAATGAATCAAGACTATGCTGGTGTTGGTTATAAATCAACAACTTATCCTGCAACTGCGTTTAAAGCGTATGCTGCATTAACGACTAATAGCGTATCTGCTGCTAGTTTAGATGGTAGTTCAAGAGTTGCTATATATAACACAGGTGTTTCTTTTATGTTAGCTACTAAAGACCCTAGTGGAAATGCAACTAATGGTATCGATCGTATCAATGCTACTACTAAAGGTTGGACTAACCCAAACTCTGCATCAATAAATACAAGCTCAGCTTTAATGAATTTATTTGATAACACTATTAAACCGGGTTCTATTTGGGATCCTACTAAGTATTTTAATGTATGGATATCGGATGAATATGGGATGACTACTGGTACAGGCCCTGGTTTATTAGGATACTCTACTTTTCCTGCAAGCAGTACTAATACAGGTCTTTCTGCGCCTTACGGAACAGCTACTGATGATGGTTGCTGGTTTTATGCACAAGTTTGCGGGTCTAAAAATATTTATGCAGCTGGTACTTATGACCCAACTTATTGCTACGGCCGTACAATTGCACATGAGTGTGGTCACTATTTAGGTTTACGTCACCCTTGGGGAGATAATGGTCAATGCGGTGGAACTGATTATTGTAATGATACTCCTCCTGAACAAGGTCAAACAAGCAGCCCTCCAGGTTGTTATTACGGAACACCAACTTATCCTTCTCAAGCAGGTACTTGTAATTATGGTGGACAAACAAACACCGATGGTGATATGTTTATGAACATTATGGATTACACCGATGATATTGCAATGTATATGTTTACACACGATCAAGCTGTTCGTATGCAAACTTCGTTACAAAACTCACCTAACCGTAAAAACTTAACTGCTTCTGCTATTGCACAAGGTGCAGGTACAATGACTGCTCCGGTTGCTTCATTTACTTTTCCTTCTTCAATATGTTCTAATGCTGCTGCAGTTTTTTCTGATGCATCAACCGGGCCTCCAACATCATGGGCTTGGTCTGTTAGCCCAAGTGCTAGCGTAACAGTAACTACTGCTACAAGTCAAAACCCAAGTATTACTTTTCCGGCAGCAGGTTCTTATACAGTAACTTTAGCTGCAACAAACACAGTGGGTACAAACTCTACTCATAGCGTTGTAACAGTAGGTTCTTGTACAACATCTACTTGCGACACAATATCTAATATGACTAATACAGATACACTTTTAGTGTATACTGCTACAAACGGATACGTAGGTGGTTCAAGTACTTTAACAACTACCACTACTACTACATACAAGGCTACTTCAATTGCTGAAATGTATGCTAAAGCAAACTTCCCTACAAATATTACACAAATAACAGGTGCTACTATATTGTTCTTCAGAGATGTTACTAATAATATTGGTACAAAAGGAACAAGTGCCTTAACATTAAAAATGACTGGTACAACTACCGGAACTGGAGGTTCAATTCCTAATACTACTATTGCAGCAACACAAACGTTAAGTTTATCATCAGTTGTAGCAGCCCCTCAGGTAACGCATGTTGACTATGCAGCAAACCCGGCCTTTAATTATGGAGCTAATTATATTACACCTTATACTGTAATGTTCTCTACTCCGGTTTCTTTAACTGCCGACTTCTTCTTAACACTTAGCTTACCAACTAATAGTGATACTGTTGTTGTTTTGAGTAACGGTGGTTTTGGTGCTACTGCAACAGGAGCAATTTCATTAAAAGCATCTACAGGTACAACTTCTACCTGGTATAATGAATCTGCTTTGTTTGGGAACTTTAGTTTTGCTATTCTTCCAATTGCTTGCCCTACTGCTAATATTGGTATAGAGCATAACAATTTAGGAAACAGCATCAATTTATTCCCTAACCCTAATAACGGTCAGTTTAACTTTGCTGTTAGTTTACCTGAAGCAACTAACTTAAACTTCACTATCGTAAACATGTTAGGTCAAGTGGTTTATACCAAATCAGAAAATAACATAACAAATGCTGTGTTAAGCTGCGATTTATCGCACTTAGCAAAAGGTGTTTATTATGCAAACATTGTTGATGGTAAAAACAATAAAACAGTTAAAAAAATTATCATCGAGTAATTTTAGCTAGTTAAAATTAAAGCCGCTTCAAGCAATTGAAGCGGCTTTTTTTATTGATATTTTACATAGGTTAACAAATTAATTTCGATTAAATAACACATTGTAAACAAAAACCTATTAAATTTATATGCTTCTTTAAAAAATAGCAGATATCATGGATAAGTTAAAAGAAAAATTTCAAAGCAAAGCTGTACCACTTGCAGCAGAGATAAAGGATATTATTAAAACCAATGGCGATTTAGTGCTTGGCGAATTTACCGTAGCTCAAGTATACCAAGGCATGAAGGGGATGAAGGGCATGGTTACCGAAACTTCAAAATTAGATCCGGAAGAAGGCATTCGCTTTCGCGGATACTCGATACCTGAATTACGCAAACAATTACCAAAAGCACCGGGCGGAACTGAGCCATTGCCAGAGGGCATTTTCCATTTAATGTTAGTAGGCGAATTGCCAACTAATGATGATGTTACCTTTATTACCAACGAGTGGCAAAAACGCAGTGTTGTGCCTAAGCACGTATTTGATGTAATTGATGCACTTCCTGTTGATACGCACCCTATGACCCAATATTGTACGGCTATTTTGGCTTTACAAACCGAGTCGGTATTTGCTAAAGCCTATGCAAAAGGCATTAGTAAAAAAGATTATTGGGATTATGTATACGAAGATGCCATGAACTTAATTGCTCGTCTTCCTCGTATTGCAGCATACATCTATCGTCGTAAATACAAAAACAACATACACATTGAACCAGACCATAAATTAGATTGGGCTGCAAACTTAGCACATATGATGGGCTTTGAAGATTTTGATGTAAAACGTTTATTCCGTTTATACATGACAATCCATGCTGACCATGAAGGTGGAAACGTATCGGCACATGCTACTCACTTAGTAGGTAGTGCTTTAAGTGACCCGTATCTTTCTTTCTGCTCGGGTATGACCGGTTTAGCAGGCCCTTTACACGGTTTAGCTAATCAGGAGGTTTTAAACTGGATTATGGAATTGAAAGAAAATTTAGGTGGTGGTTTGCCAACTAAAGAACAAATTGCTGATTATATTAAGAAAACTTTAGCTGAAGGAAAAGTTGTACCGGGTTACGGACATGCGGTGTTACGCAAAACAGATCCGCGTTTTACAGCTCAGCAAGATTTTTATAAAAACTACATTAAGCACGATGATATTTGTGAGATTGTGCAAATGATTTACGAAGTAGCACCTCCGATATTAGAGTCTACCGGTAAAATTAAAAACCCTTGGCCTAACGTAGATGCACACTCTGGTGCATTGTTAGCGCACTATGGCATACATGAGTATGATTTTTATACTGTGTTGTTTGGTGTATCGCGCGCATTAGGCGTAATGGCAAGTTTAGTTTGGGACAGAGCTTTAGGTCATCCAATTGAAAGACCAGACTCTTTAACAACCGATAACATTAAAGCAAAAATTGCTGCTGCTAAAACAAAGGCATAAACTTTAAAAATGCAATAAAAAGCGAGCTTAATGCTCGCTTTTTTGTTTGTGTTAGTTTGTATAAAATAGGCTGTGCAAAATAAACCCAACCAATATAACTTACAACAGCTTGTAGAAACCTACAAGCGCTTGGTGTTTAACACGGCTGTAAATTTTTTGCAACATAGGGAAGAAGCCGAAGACATAACGCAGGAAGTTTTTATTGAAGTATATCAGTCTCTCTCAAAATTTAAAGAGCAGTCGACGATATCGACTTGGATTTACCGTATAACGGTTAACAAATGTCTCGACCATCTACGCGCTAAAAAAAGGCAAAAGCGTTTTGGTTTTTTAACCAGTTTATTTCATCCCGAATCGGGGGAAGAGCTGACTGAAATATCTCATTTCGACCATCCGGGCATTGAAATAGAAAAAAAGGAAAAAGCACGCTTTTTATTTAAAGCCATTGAGGCCTTGCCCGAAAATCAAAAAACAGCCTTTATACTGTGGCACATAGAAGAGCTGCCCCAAAAGGAAATAGCAGAGATTATGCAAAGCTCGGTAAAGGCAGTAGAATCGCTTTTACAGCGAGCAAAAGCCAATTTAAGGAAGGAACTGGAAAAGATATACCCTGAGAGAAGGAATTAAGATAAATGAACGTCTAAATACAAAACAAATGGAAAAAGAAAACTGGATAAACGAAGTAATGCAAAGCACCAAAGGAATGAAACCTGTGGATGCTAATCCATTTTTATTTGAAAAAATTGTGCATAAAATTGAGTTGAATAGGAGGGATGAGGTGCAAGCAAAATCTTTTTCGAAAGGATGGGCATTGGCTGCAAGTTTGATTATTGTGGTTAACCTTATTTCGTTCACTTACATGTTAAAGGATAAACCAAGTCATCAAAAAGAAATTGGGTATCAGGCTTTATCTAAAGAAATGGGCTTAGCACAAACCTCTAATTATTAGTTTCATGCAAAACAATAATCAACTAAAATTTTGGAAATGGGCGGTAATGCTACTGGCTGCGCTTAACATTTGCTTGTTAGGGAGTATTTGGTTAAAACAAAGCAACCAGGCTAGTGATGAAATGCGCCGACCGCCTAATGGTGCAAAAGCAGCAGATTTTCTATTAGAGCAATTAAAATTTTCTCCTGAACAATTAGTGGCATTTGAAAAATTAAAAGAAGTACATCATCATTCGATGGATTCTTTACGAGAAATTAGTAAAGAAGTACATAAATTATTTTTTGATAACTTGAAAAATGAAAAACCAGATACCGCTAAAGTAAATGAGTTGGCTCGTGCTATTGCCAATAACCAAACACAAATTGAATTGGTAACCTTTAATCATTTTAAAGAAGTGCGCAAACTTTGCGATGAAAAACAGAAAGTAACCTTTGATGAAATTATACAAGAAGTGCTAAGAAGAATGGCAAGACCGGGTCCACCACCTCCAAAACAAAAAAACTAAATAAATTCACAAGTATACCATCGGGTACTGAAAAATAATGCCTTCCTGGCATAAAATCCGCTAAAAGCCTTACCTAGTAAGGCTTTTTTCGTGTAAACTGTCCAAAACTTTCCGCCATTTCATTGCACCTCCAAAACAGGCATTTTTATATTTACTTCCATATATGTTCCATTACGTATATAATAGCTTTTATGAATTTTATAGACTTCCAAAACAAATTTAAAAATGATGATGCAATCATCAATCATTTTATCAAAATCAGATATGGTAATAAAAAACCAGCTTGTAATCATTGCGGCTCTTTTAAAGTGCACCAAAGACCTAAAAGACATCGTATTTTTCAATGCAATGATTGCAACAAAGATTTTTCTATTTTCAAAGGAACCATATTTGAACAAAGCACTACTGATTTAAGAAAGTGGTTTTATGCCATAAGAATATTTTTAAATGGAAAGAAAGGTATATCTGGTTTACAATTAGAAAGAGAAATAAATGTGACTTATAAAACGGCATGGAGAATGTTGAAACAAATACGTTTAGCAATGGGTAATGAATCTTTAAAAGGTGTATTTGATAATATATTAGAAATGGACGAAACTTACATTGGAGGAAAACCAAGAAAAGGTCCTAATGGAAAATTCGACATTAGAACAGATAAATCAAGTAGAGGAAGAGGTACTTTTAAAATACCTATAATTGGAGTTAAGGATAGAGAAAAGAAATTGATTTATGCTAGAGTTGCATTACCAAATGAAAAAAATCAAACATTAACCGGACAACAATTATTAAACGTATTAAATGATGTTGCAAAAGCTGGTAGTACTATTATGACTGACCAATTTAGAAGTTATAGGATATTGTCTAAATATGGATATGTGCATTTAAAGTTAGACCATGATACAAAGTTTGTTGATGGAATAATACACACAAACGGCTTAGAAAGTTTTTGGTCAATATTTAAAAGAGGTGTTTATGGAGTTTATCACTCAGTTTCTAGAAAACATTTACAGAAATATGTAAATGAATTTACTTTTAGATATAACAATAAAGATAATGCTGAAATATTTGATTTGGTATTAAGTAGAAGTATTTTGGCTTAAAATCCGAAACAAAATTAGGTTCTTTGATATAAAATAAGTATTAAGATAAAAAATGAAGCAAATCTTACGGGACTGCTCACTTTTTTAAAACACAAATCTATTTTCTAAATTCTATACGGAATTTGTTTTTAGACCATGTGACGCACTTAACTTTTCTGGTTAAGATGATTAGTGCGATTAGAACGAATGACACCATGTTTAATGGGTGAGCTTTTGTTTTTTATTATTTATGGTTATAGAGCTCAAATCTAAAACTACAAATTGCGATAACAATTTCTGCTAAAAATTGTTATCGCAATTTGCGTTATACCAACATCATGCCAATAAATGGATTTTGAAATATTGTCAGTTTTATGATTTTTTGAATTTAAAATCAAATAGTTCGCCTACATTAACATCTAGGGTTCTGGCAATTCTGAATATGGTACTGACAGTAGGATTAGTCTTCATAGTTTCAATCCTGGCTATCTGAGATAACGTTAATTCAGATTCATAAGCTAGTTCTTCTTGAGTAAAGCCTTTCTCTGTTCTTACTTGTTTTAATTTCTTAGCAAGTAAGCTCATTCCTTCTTCATCAAATATTAGCACTCGATTATTTTTCTTCTGTTTTTTCACCAATCAAATAGAGCTTATATGCTATAAAATTATTATAGCACAAGTGCTATATTTTAAAGAATATTGATAGATTTACAGTTATAAACCAATTAAAAACAAAATTTATGGCAACATTAGAAAAAGTAACACTATCACCTAATTCTATTAGCTTCAAAGGAAAGTCAATAGATAAAAAAGACATTTATGAAATAGAATATAAAGAGCCTAAAGGCTTATTTATGGCTATTTTCAGTAACATTTTTAAATATGCTATTCTTATGATATTTGTGGTAGGCATTCCATTAGCTATTTATGAAATGTATTTAGACGTAAAATTTTATAGAGTTATTATCACATTAAGACAACAGGATAATAAAGGAAAGAAAAAGATTAAAACATGGTGGATGTCTAAAGCAGAACATGATTTTATAAGAGAGAATTACTAAAACCAATTAAAATTTAACAAAAAGCCACTTTAAAAGTGGCTTTTTTAGTTTGGTACATCAGTACCCGATGGTATACTTGTGAATAAATTTAGTTTCCTTCTTTAATCAGCTTGATAGTTTTTTGTTGACCGTTTATGGTAACATGAAGCAAATACAAGCCTTGACTTAAAGTGGTAAGATCTAACTTCTCAGTATAGCTGCCAATTGAATTAACCGTTTCAGTTTGTAAAACTGTTTGCCCAATTAAATCAGTTATTTGCCATTTAATGTTAGCATTGTGCTCTAAAGTATAATCTACACTAACTAAATTTTGAGCAGGGTTAGGATAAACTCTAAAAGCTAAATTCTCAATTTTAAATTGACTTATACCTGTTGTGCCGCTGGTAGTATCTACTTTCTGTCCGTTAGAAAAAACTTTTGTGCTATATAAACCTGCACCATTTTGTGCACGCACACTAAAATAATACCATTGCCCTTGTGTTAAGTTTAACCCTGTTTTTGTAACGTTTAAAGAATCCATGTTGGCTGTCCAGGCAACTGTATTGCTATCTCCCGGTGTTGTACCAATACAATACGAGTATTGAGCAATTCCTGAATTAACATCGGTAGAAGGACTCCAATTGGCAGATAAGGTTGTTTTTGATGAGGTAACATTTATATCGGCGCCCAATCCATCTCGTAATGAATCAATGACTAAAGGTGGAGTCCAATCAACATTTATGTCGTTAGAATTAATTGCGGAAAGATTGGTAGCGCTATCGCTACAAATAGATTTTATTTTTGCCGATGGGGTTAATGGGTCAGGGTTTTGGTAACGAATATCATTTGCATTGCCCGAACCAACTGTAATGTTTGCTGTTGTGGCACGAGAGCGGTACACATCTAATTGATCTACTGTAAGCTTTGCATTACCGCTTCTAAAAGAAATATAACCACCATTAGTTAATGGATTACTGTCTGTCCAGCTACCAATTAAATTGTTGTTTTGATATACTCGTATTAAACCACTAATTCTATCATAAATAACTTTATAATCGTATGATTGATTTGGATTAATGGTTACAGTTGATTGATAAACCGCAGAACCATAAACGTTATTAGTTACTTTATAAATTTGCATTTCAGAGTTATCTACTCTAAACCAAACAAAGTAACTGTTGTTTCTATTTGACGAGTCGGGTTGGTCGCAAAAAAAGTGGAAACCTGCTCTGCGGCCTACACCACCAGCACCGCCACCAATAGTTGCTACGAAATTATACAAGTATCTGTTAGATAGATTTTGTGTAAGTGCCGCGTAAATATTAGTGTTGCCATTTGCTGTATCGCTTTGATAAAGGGCTTGGTTGTTTATGCTCCAGGTGCCTGTTTTTGGTGTCCATGCCGGACTGATAGCTACATCAAAATTATCTTTAAAAAACCCATGTGTTGCATTAGCTGCCCAAGTTGTTCCATCAAAATCAATTACTTCGTAATAACTTTTTTCTAAGCCGCTTCCGCCAACATTATCGGCATCAGTAAAGTTTGTGGTAAAATTATGTGTCTGCCAATTTCCGTTTACAACAGCTTGTGTGGTAGGTGGTGTATGGTCGCCCGTACCACTTGTAACATTGCTGGTGTAATTAGCAGTCCATCCTGCGGCTGTGGTGGCGCAATCGCTTCTAAAATCTAACAGTAAAGCACCTCCGCTTGATGTAATGGTGCCGGGTAACGCACTGCCTGTATATCGCCCAATTAAGGGAGAGTTTACGGTAGCGCCATCGTAAATAAATAAATAATCCCAATTAGTTTCTAAAGCAAAACTGGTAAAAGTTAACGTAATATTGCTTGCCCCCGCAGGCTGAATAAGTGTTAAGGTGCGCTCGTCGTTTGAGTAACTTCCGGTTGGTCCACCCGAATCGTAAATTGTTCCGCTTGTTGTTGTAATAGAGTTAGTTGTAGGTGCGTTGTTTACTAGTTTATAATAGGTGTACCAATCCCAATTAGGACCCGGGTCTGTATGAGTTTGATTAGGATACATTTGATGCCCTTTTATTTTTATACAAGTACCCTGCTGACAAGAGCTGGTTGAACCACTACAAGATGGACCATTATATGTACGTAAAGAATTAATGC
>DATHOW010000209.1:0-5890 GCA_035484495.1 Bacteroidia bacterium
TGATTAAATCGGCACAGATAGAAATGTCTGAAAAACTGGGCAATAGTTTACGTTATGCCGAAACGCAAAACGAAAATATGCTTGCTTCGGTAAAACACAAAGAAGAAGACATGCGTCAGCTAAACTCTGACCACGATTTACAAAAAGCAAATATTGAAGATCAACAAAACAACATACGCGAAGAGATTGGTTATTACGACAGAACCGTACGCGACACCAACAAGAAACTAAAAGAATACCAAGGGCAAAATATCGAAGCGGCCGTTGAGAAATTTAACGAGCGCGAACAATTACAAGTTGAGTTAAATATTGCGCGTAAAGAATATGACTCTTTAACAAGTAATGTGCAAAATTTAGAGATGAAGTTTACTTCGTTGTTTGAGCAAGTACAAAACGAAAAAAACGCCTACTTAAATAACATTAATTCAAAAATTGCGCAATTATCTAATGATTATAATGAGCGTCAGCTTTTAAGCAAGAACGACTTTAATCGTAAAGAAAATGATTTAAAAGATCGCAGAGATAAAATGCTAGCCGAAATAAATTCGGAAGTAACGGCAAAACAAATTGAGTTTAACGAATTAAAATCAGAAGAGAAAGTTATACGCAGTACACGCTTTCACGAAGATGAAATTAAAGATTTAGAAGCCGAGTTAAACGAGTTACGTGCTATCACCTACAAAAATCGTTCGGAGCGTGCCATTAAAAACAACCTGGTACAAAGCTTACAAAAAGAGTGGGAAAACAGCGAGTTAAAATTAAAAACCGTTTTAAATGCGGAGATAGATAAAGGCAATCTTTACATTGCTAAAAAGAAAGACGACATAAAAGCCATTGAAGAAAAACTAAACGTACAGGCTGATGCGTTTTATGGCTACTTAGAAAAAAATTATAAAAACTGGCACGAAACCATTGGTAAAGTTTGTAACGAAGATATTTTATTTAGAGCCGATTTAAAGCCCGAAATGAAAGAGAAACTTACCGATACACTTTATGGTATCAGTTTAGAGTTGGGCACCGTACCTGCGGTTTCAAAATCAATTGAAGAGTATCAGGCAGGTAAAAATTTATTGTTGGCAGAGATACGTGAGGCAGAAGACAAACTAAATTTATTTCAAACAACTAATAACGAAGAAAAGGCTTTGTCATCTGACAGATTTGGTAAACAAATTGGCGAGCTTAAAGAAGAGGTAAAAGTTTTAACTTACAGCTTAGAGCTTTCTGAAAAGCGTGAGAAAAAACTAATAACCGAGTTAGAAGACTGGAAAAGCCGTGCAGGTACCGAAATTGAACAATCGTTAACAAGCAACCGTCAAAAACAAAACTTACTGGAGGAAGAGCTTTCTATACTTAGCAAACGCAAAAACATGCAGTTGGCTGAGTTTAACGATCAGTTTGATAATCAGAAAAAACATTTTGAAGAGCGCATTGCTGATTTAAAAGTTAGACAGGAAGATGAAATTACCGGCTTAGAAGAAGAAAGAGCTAAAACCCTGAAAGCCCTTGAGGACAAAGAAAAATCGTTAAACAACGAGAAAGAAGGCAACTATAAAGATAAAGGCGTTGATAGTAAGCAAATAAAAGACATTGATAAAAAAATAAAAGGTCTGCAAGAAGACATCAAACAAATTGATCGTTTTTCGCAACTGGTAAATGATTATTTAAAAGATAAACGCGAGTTGTTTGATAAGCTACCAGATTTTACACAGAAAAAAGAAGAGCTGGTAAAACAAATGAATTCGCTTACGGCTGATTTAGAAGAAGCAAACCGTAAATACAATTTAAAGCGCATGGACATTAACAAAGAAAAACGTGCCTTTGAAGAAGAGCTTATTGAGTTTAACAATGGTATCAGTTATTTCAGCAAAAACTTTAGAGAAACACCTGTATATAATAAGTACGCCGAAATTATTGAACGTGCCGAGCCTAAGAAAACAAATTACAGCGTAATGGATTTGTGTACACAGCTGCTTAAAAACGATTCGCACTTTAACGAAGAGTACGGCGCGTTTCAGCGTTACGTAAATGAGTTTAGCGGTAAGTTTAGGTTAGAGAATCACTTTGGTTTCGCTATTCGTAATGATGCCACTCAGGCTGAGTATGAGCGTTTTGCAGCATACTTAACCAACTTTGTGCACGAAAACAAAATTGAATTATCGGTTGCTGAAACCGCTACACAAATTAGTTTGGTTACCGACTCGATTGCTACCAAAGTAAAAGAGCTTAGCAACCAGCAGCATAAAATTCAGCACATTATATCGTTAATTGCCGAAGATTTTAAGAAAGCCGAATTTGAAGAAAGCAAACTGATTGAGTTTATAAAAATTAAGTTAGAAGAGAGTGATAACAAGGTTTATAAACTGCTTAAAAAAATTGAGGAGTTTAAAGATGAGCACGGGCATTTTTATGGCGAAGGATTATTTAACACCGATTTTGCTACCGGTAAAAACCGTGACATTAACTCACGTGCTGTTAAATTGCTTGAAAGTTTGCGCCACGCTATTAAGGAGCAAGAGCAGGAAGAAATTCGTTTACAGGATTTATTTGAATTGAAATTCAATATTAAAGAAGGTGTAAACGAAACGGGCTGGACTCATAAAATTGACAGCATTGGCTCTACCGGAACCGACATTTTAGTAAAAGCAATTATTTATATCACACTATTACACGTGTTTATTAAAGAGTCGAGCCACCGTAGCAGCAAAGACTTTAAAGTACATTGTATTATAGATGAGGTGGGACAAATATCAGCCCACTACTTAAAAGAGCTGTTGAAATTTGCGAAGAACAGAAACATTATGATGATTAACGGTTTACCAAATAAGAGTGGTTTAGAAAGCCACTACCGTTATACTTATCAGTTCCGCCGTGAAGAAGACAACTCGGTACGTATTTTCCCAAGTATAGTTACTGAAGTAGAAGCATAGAAAAAAAACCATCTTAATCGACGGAGGTTTTTTATTTATTATAGTATAATTTTTTCTCGTCAGTTATTCGCCAAATAAATAATAACTGGCTATTTAATTCTGAGTCTTCGGGTTTAAGCATCTTTCCCCATGATAATACTTTACAGTTATCAGGCACTTCTACAATTTTGGTTTTCGATTCTACAATTTCTTTTAAGGCATTTCGCTCACGTTTATTTTCATCAAATTGAGGCTTATCGGCATTTGTAAAAATAAATAGCACCATTATTATTAATGGGATGTACCACGTTTTGTTGTTTTTTGAACTGCTTTTAAAAATAAACAATGTAGTTATGCCAAAAAGAAACATTAAGCTAAAAGTGATGGGCATTATGGTATCGTACCTAACCGTATTAGGTCTATAATCACGGTAACCACCTAGTGGTAACAATAAAATATATATTAAAGCAAATAAGCCAACCCATTTATATAAGTGCAGTATTTTTTTGCCTTCTGCCGTTTTAAAATTTCTATTTATAATAATTGCGTTTATAGTAAGGATTATAAATAAAATAGGAAAGCCTAGTTTTTGTGTAAACTGATAATAAATTCCTTCGGGCAATCTTGAATACAATTCTGTAAGCGAGATATTAATGTTATTCGAGTTATAACGACCAAGGTAAAGTGAGTAAAAGGAAAATAAACAACTGGGTAATAAATAAAACCAATAGTTTTTAGGGATTTGTATAATGGAGTTCCTCACCTTTTTTATAAACCCATTTTCTGTTGATTTACTAAAGTTTTTTTTAAAATTGCTCAAAAATGCCAGAAACGAAAATATTAAAACAACACCAGGGTTTAAGGCTCCGCTTAAACAAACTACAATGGCTAACGGAATCCAACCAATTTTAATTAATAATTCAGTAGCCGGTTTTTTACCATGATAGTACTGAAAGATAAAGGGCGAAAAGTACAACAACAACAACACACATGGTAGGGCATAAAAAAATGTGTAGGTGGGCGATGGGTCTATTATACCCATATAACTTCTATATCCATTAGCTTGAAAAAGTGGTGTAACTAAAGCCGCTGCAATTATAAAATCTAATTTAAATAGTTTACTTGTACCCGAAATGGCTGCGGCTAATAACAAAATTAAAAACAGCTGTATTAAAGTTTTAGCAATAGCGCAGGATAGATAAACACTATCAATAGGCTGAACAAATTTTTGTAAAACCAAAGGGGTAACATTAAAGTATCGGTTAATCATCCAATGGCAAAAAAAACGATTTGGGTTAGGATACGTTTTATGTTTTAGTATAACATCGGTTCCAAAAGGATTGTTAAGCACCTTTTTATTTTCCTCAGCAGGCACAGTATTCCAAGCAATATCGCCGTCTAAAGGCTGATTTAAATATTGAAGAAAGGAGTACCCGGTATCTGCCAGTATAAAAAGAAGGAGTACACTATATAATAGGCGTTTAATCATTTTCGCTTTCAAATCTAAGGTAATTTTACAATTTATGTTACAAGTAATAATTTATACTTGTTTTATAAAACACTAAGGCATTTCAGTTACCTTTGGCCTTATGGAAGTAGAAGTTTTATACGAAGATAATCATTTAATTGCCATAAATAAAAAACCAAGTCAAATTGTGCAGGGCGATAAAACGGGCGATGAGCCGCTTTCAGAAAAAGTAAAAACCTTTTTAAAAGAAAAATATAACAAGCCCGGTAATGTGTTTGCAGGAGTTATACATAGAATAGACAGGCCGGTTAGTGGTGTGGTGCTTTTTGCTAAAACCAGCAAAGCACTTACGCGAATGAATGAGTTGTTTCGTACTCGTGATGTGAAAAAAACATATTGGGCCGTAGTAAAAAACAAACCACCACATGATAGTGGCACTTTGGTTAACTACTTAATAAAAGACGAAAAAAATAATCGTTCAAAAGCATATTCTGCTGAGAATAAATCGGCATTAAAAGCAGAGTTAGATTATAAAATTATTGCCAGTATAAACAATTTTTTTCTATTAGAAATAAACCCAACCACCGGCAGGCACCATCAAATACGTGTGCAGTTATCTACCATGGGATGTCCTATAAAAGGCGATGTAAAATATGGGTTTAAACGCACCAACGAAGATGCATCTATACACCTGCATGCGCGCAAACTAAATTTTGAGCACCCTGTTACTAAAGAAAAAATTGAAATTATTGCGCCACCACCCAACGAAGTTGTTTGGAATGCTTGTGTACAAGCCTTAAAGTAAATACTACTTCTTCATTACTTTATTCAGCACAAAGTAAATTAGTGCAAATCCAATTACCGAAAAAATTATCAGTAAAATTCGTTGACTGCCCGTGGGTATAATGTTACTGTGTCCATCTTCATTTTCTGATATGGGGTCGGTAAAGGCTTTTAATCCGCAAAGCTCCGTGAGTTTATCAGTTTCATCATCTATGCTTATGTCAGATTTAACATACATTAAATCAATATTTTTATTGGTGTTAATTACGTTTTTACGACTGCGCGAACAATAAACCAACAAGGGTTTTCCGCTTTTGTAATTGGCATAAATAAGCCAATCTTCCCCAATGTTAAATTTTAAGGCGCATGGGTTTTTAGCATCAAAATAAACATCAAGCTGCTTTGCTGCTACACCTTTAAACAGCTTGTTTACCGAAAAAGTTACTTTATCATAGTCAGTCCCTTTGCTTGTACTTACTGTTTTTCCTCTAAAAATTAGGTTGTTTGCATTTACATAGCCTTCTGAAAATTCTATCTCTTTTTCGTTGCAATTGCAGTTAGTCTGCGTAAAAGCAGTCTGAAAAAACAGTATAAAAAACAGTATAAAAGTTAAACGCATGGCTAATTTTTGGTAAAAATACAGTAATTAAACTTTTAAAAAACAATAGTTTTTATGCGTAAATTTGCGCCGTGAAAAGAAAGCGTATAATTTTAGTCTGCATCATTTTATTTC
>DATHOW010000210.1:0-4675 GCA_035484495.1 Bacteroidia bacterium
TAAATTTAAAACATCTTCTTGCTTTATAATTAAACCAAAAGCATGTAAGGCAATAATTACCGTTTTAAATTTTGCATCAAATCCTTCCACATCGTTAGTTGGGTCGGTTTCTGCAAAGCCTTTTTCCTGTGCTTGTTTCAAAGCATTGTCGTATGATAATTTTTCGCTGATGGTTTTAGTTAAAATATAATTGGTTGTACCATTAAAAATGCCGCTTACTTTTTCTAATTCTTCATTATCAAAATACTCTTCCAAACTTCTGATAATTGGAATACTACCACAAGCCGACGCTTCATACAACAACGATACATTATGTTTTTGCTGCAAAGCATATAACTCCTCAAGGTGAATGGCCAACATTTTTTTATTAGCTGTAACCACATGTTTGCCTCGTTTTAATGCTTCGCTAACAATATTAAATGCTTCATCGGCATCATCAATCAACTCAACAATTACATCAATTTCAGGGTTGTTTAAAATCTCCCATTTATCGTAAGTAATTAAATCGGCTGTTACACTACGTTTTTTATCTCTGTTTTTTACAGCAATTTTTACAATATCAGCTTTAAAACCTGTGCTGTTATTTAGTACATAGTACAGTCCCTGCCCTACGCAACCAAAGCCAAATAATCCTATTTTTAATTTTTTTGCCATATTTATTTTATACTAAGTGATTTATATTATTGTTTGTTTTATTCTCTGCATAGAAATTAGAAATTACTTCGGTTAGTTTTTTTGTTTCAATTAAAAAACCATCGTGTCCAAAATCAGAATCTATCTCTGCATAAGAAACTTGTTTAATATGTCTTGCTAAAAACTTTTGTTCAACGGTAGGAAACAAAACGTCTGATGTTACACTAATAACCAGTGTTCTGGCTTTAATTTGATTTAAAGCATATTCGGGTTTATCAGCTCTGTTTCTGGATACATTATGACTATCCATTGCATCCAGCAATCTTACATACGAGTAGGCATTAAAACGATTTACCAATTTTTCACCCTGATACCTTTGATAAGATGCTGCGGCGTAATTAGTTGTTTTATCATGCGTGTCGTCTTTTTGGGTATTGGTATATGCTTCATAACCTCGGTAACTTAACAAGGCAATGCTTCTTGCTGCCGACAAACCTTTTCTGCCACCTTCTTCGGTATTTGAATAGTAAGTTCTGTCTGCCTTAATAGCCAAGCGTTGTGATTCATTAAAAGCAATGCCCCAAGGAGAATGCTGCGCGTTGGTAGCAATTAAAATAAGATTATTGGTTACATCCTTATTTAATAAAGACCACTCTTGCGCAATTTGCCCGCCTTGCGAGCCACCAATTAATGTATGCAGTTTTTCAATTCCCAAATGGTTTTTTAGTAGCTCAAAACTACTAGCTATGTCTCTGATAGTTATTTGAGGGAAATTATTGAACCAAGGTTGTTTTAAATCTTCGTACGTACTTAACGGTCCGGTAGTGCCATAGCAAGAACCTAAGTTGTTGGCGCAAATAATAAAATAATCTTGCGGGTTAAATAAATCATGCTCGCCAAACAAGCCGCCCCACCAGTCAAACACATTGCTGTTGGCCGTTAAAGCGTGGCACACCCAAATTACGTTATTACGTTCCTTATTAAGTGTACCAAATGTTTGATACGCAATATCAATGCGTGGCAACGACTGTCCGCCCTCTAACTGAAAACGCTTATTGTATGTAAATGTTTTTAAACTCATTTCAGTTATTTTTAATTGTTAAACACCGGCAAAGAAAAAATCAATTGCTTTTTTTCATATGGAGTAAGAATATTTACATCACTTACCAATCGGTTTGTGTGCTGTTCATTCTCTTTCTCAAGTACAAAGCCACCTCTTTGTGCAAAGCCGTAAAGAGCTTGCAGTTCTATAAATTCGCGGTGCGTGGCATCGCCTAATAAATTGATTGTATTTAGTTTACTTGTTTTTGTTGGTTTATTTGGTTTATTTGGTTTCATTTTTTTTAATGTTTTATGGTTTTTGGTAATAAAAATTTTACGAAGCTGCCAATCTTAACAAAAGAGCGCAGCATTTTTAGTGGGGTTTGCCCAGCTTAATTTTTCCGATAAATTTTAAAAGGAAAACTAGCCTAGCACATGCTGCAACAGCAACACATACAAGCCATCATAAAAAAATGAATAGAAACGAAAGAGTTAAACCCTGTTACCTTTTGTTTGCTTTTTGTTTTTGCATTTGTGTGTTTCATTTTTCTTTTTTTAATTTATTTGTCTCTGCTTTTCATCAGAGTAGGATTTGGCACCTGTTTTCCAATTCTGTTGCCAGAACTTTTAGTTGGTTGCCAGTGGGTCAGTGAGCCTATTCTCTCGCCACTTCTTAATAAATTAATCACACATAAGGGTAATTAATTCTAATACAAATGTAATGCATTTAGTTGCACACTTGCAAATATTTTTTTTGCTTCACAAAAAAACGGTGTGTTTGATACGCTTCAGCTAACTATTTTCCATCTTTTTTTATACTTAAATGAACTTTCCTTCGTTTGAGGTGTACAGCTATAAAAAGCTATAAACTTTAAACAAAAATGAATAAACTTAAAATTGTAATCTTCTCTTGTTTGTGTGCATTTCTGTTGGCATACACCCCCGAAAAAATTCACCGCATCACGAGGCAATCGCATGAATTTAGTTTCTATAAAGAACAAATCCCTTTATGGAAAAAAGAAACAATAAAAAAACCGAAAGATGCCGCTGCTTGGGAGAACTATTATCTTGCCTTACGCTATGCCAATATGTTAGACCCAGATGGCAAACAAGAAGACAGGGTTACTGCTATGCATGATGCAGTTACCAAAATGGAAGAAAACATCCCTGCTACTGTTGAGTTTTATCATTGCAAGGTGATGGACTTGAATTCCACAGCAGGAGCAAGTAAACAAGGCGACAAAATAATTTCTTATATAGAAAAAGGTTTAGCTATTAATCCTTTAGATGATGCTTTGCTAGAAGACATGATAGTGCGTTGCGAGTTAGATGGCAAAACAGACAAACTAAAGGAATATTATACCAAATTATACAATAGCCACGTAAACACCTATACCGTAATGGAGTACAACTATAATGTACTTATGTCGGTAGAGCCTAATGCCATTGTGTTTACTCATGGCGATAACGATTCTTATCCGGTTTGGATGCTACAGCAGGTAAAAGGACTTCGTGAAGATGTAAGTATAATAAACATGGGGTTAGCTACAATACCGGCATACTTAAAACGAATGCTCCTTCAAAAAAACATTGAATTACCTGATGCCATTTTAAATATGGAAACTCAAAACGAAGAAGAGTTTATAAAACGAATTGTATTAGAAATAAACAAAAAATACCCTACCGTACCCGTATTTTTTGCACTTACCTGTGGAGTACAAGGCGTTTTTGAGGATAGCCTTTACTGCACCGGGCTTGCTTACAAATTCAGCTCATTACACATGGATAACATAAAAGCCTTACAAAATAATATCGAAAACAAATTTCATATAGATTACTTAAGCACTAATCTTTTACCAAACGATTCTTTAAATCAAGACCCTGATAACCTTAACGCCAACTATACAGTACCTTTTGCTATGCTTTACCAGCATTATAAAAACAACGGGCAAAACAACGAGCGCATGAATTTTTACAGAGCGCATTGCCTTTTATATGCAGCAAAAAAAGGGAAAGAAGCAGAAATGAAAGCCTACTTGGATGGAAAGTAAGACAATAAGCAAATATAAGCTTATGGTTGATGAAGAGTTGATGCTCCACTTAAGTAATGGTGAAGTATCGGCTTTTGATGAACTATATATGCGTTACAGCAAACGCTTGTTGGGCTATTTTATACGCATGCTAAATTTTGATAAAGAGTTGGCTGAAGATGCTTTGCAAGATTTGTTTATGAAAGTAGCCGAAACACCTGAAACTTTTGATAGAGAGCGTTCTTTTAAAACTTGGATATTTTCGGTTGCTGCTAACCGATGTAAAAATTATTATCGTCATAAAAAAATAGCCATAGAAACCCACGAGCAAATAACTTATATAGAAGATAAAACTGATGAGAGTAGCTTTATAAAACTTGCCTCAAAAATAGACGGATTGCAGTTTAGAAAAACTTTGCAGGATACACTTAATGAACTGCCCGCCGAAAAAAAAGAAGCTTTTATTTTAAAATACCAAGAAGAAAAAACAATAAGTGAGATAGCCTATATACAAAATTGTCCTGAAGGAAGTGTAAAATCAAGACTACACTACACCCTAAAAACATTAGAAGATAAACTAAAAATATTTAATCCCGTAAATTAAACAACATGGAAAACAACAAAAATTTAGATGAGTTTTTACGAAAACAAATGTCATCAGATAACCTGGATTTAAAAGACCCCGAGCTATCTTTAGTTAACGAAGCCAGAAAAAAAGTAATGAATAGAAAAAAGGTGTCTAAAACTAATGGGAACTTATTTTCATTCTTAACCACGTTATTTAACCTAGAAATAAAACTATATCAGGGTGGGCTTGCCGCTATACTAATAGCTTTAGGCGTTTTTTATTTTACAGACAAGCCTAACAAATCAGAAAATAACTATGTAGCCGAATATAGTAGTAATAAAGATACATCAAGGTCGTATAGCGTAAAAGCCACTATGTTTTTAGTAAAAAACTTCTCTTCGCA
>DATHOW010000211.1:0-3538 GCA_035484495.1 Bacteroidia bacterium
TTGGTATCAGCAATGTGTTTTAGCTCCGTCATAGACACAGGAAATAAACCAAAGGCAATTTTATATTTACCGCTATCTACCTGCGCTTTTAATTCTTCCATGCCCTTTACACCAGGCACAAAGCCAATGCGTTTGTTGGTGCGCAAATCATCTATGCCTAAAATGGGTGTAAGTATATGGTCTGATAAAATAGAGGCGTCCAGTTTTTTTACCGAATCATCGCTACCGCAAATCTCTGGCTTGGCAATTAACTCATACCACTTGCCATCAACATACATGCTAAATTTATGCTTGTGTTCGGGTTTATAGGTGTTTTCGTTATGTGCCAGCAATCTGAATTTCTCTTTTATTTTTTCCAGTAAATCGTGAGTAGAGTGATTATTTAAATCAATTACCACACGGTTAAAATCAAATATTTTTAATTGGTTTTCTGAAAAGAAAATGCCCATGTAAAAATTATAATTTTCTTTACCTGTATGTTTTGGGTTATGAGCTTTTTTAGATTCAGCCAAACTTGCCGACGATGCCGACCGATGGTGCCCATCGGCAATATAAATGGCATCCATGTTTTCAAATGCCTTTTTAATGGTGTCAACATTCTTCTTATCACCTATCACCCAAATTTTATGGCGCACTCTATCAGTAGTAGTAAAATCATAAGCCGGGTGCTTAACCAAATAATGGTTTATCATATCTTCAATAACGGCGTTATCAGGGTAAAAAAATAAAACAGGCTCGGCATTAAAATCACAAATTTCTAAATAGTCTTTTAGTTTTTCTTCGCGGTCTTTTAAAGTTTGTTCGTGTTTTTTAATGATGCCTTTTTCGTAATCATCAACCGAACTGCAACCTACAATGCCTGTATAAATTTGTCCGTTTTTAAACTGCTGGTATAAATAATAGCAAGGTTTATGATCTTGTATCAGAATTTCTTCTTTTAAAAAACTTAAAAATCGTTTTTTTATTTTTTTTAATCGTTCAATAGAACCCGGTTTGCTTCTTTTTCCATCGGCAAAATCAGGGTTAATAATTTGCAGAAACGAATACGGATTGGTTTCTAATTTATGCTTTAAAATTTCCTTTTTATAATTATCGGCGCTACGGGTAACAACCATGTGTGCTTTATCTGCAGCCGGACGAATGCCTTTAAACGGAATAATAGTTGCCATCTACTTAATAGGTTTTATCTTGCTTTTTATAATATAAGCATTGGGGAAATCTATCTGAACCTTTTTAAATATCTCGTAAGCATCAACACGTGTTTTAAAATCGCCCACCACAACTACCCAATTTGGCTGTTTGTATTCCATATAAGCGTTTACATTACTATAGGCCGACGTGAATTTTTGCTTCGCCTCATTGGCTTCGGTTTTATCAAGCGCAAAATGTATTTTAATACGATAGCCATCACTTTCGCCATCAGTTTTACGATGATATTCGGCCGATTTATCGCTCAGGGTTTTTAATTTGGCTTCATTATCTGTTGTAGTTTGCGATTGAGCAAAAAATACAACAGCCATAAAAATTATACATAATAAGCTCTTCATGCTACAAATATGCATTAAATTTGTGTTTTCTGTACATCATGCAAAAAACAAAAATAAGCATTGGTTTTTCTCCCTGTCCTAACGACTGTTTTATTTTTGATGCCCTTATTCATAATAAAATAGATACCAAGCATTTGCAGTTTGAGCCCATTATTGAGGATGTTGAAACTCTTAACCGTATGGCTTTTAAAGGGCAGCTGCACAGCACTAAATTGAGCTACCACGCATTCGCCTACCTAACCCATATTTATAGATTATTAACATCTGGCAGTGCCTTAGGTTTTAATTGCGGACCTTTGTTAATTGCTATGCCCCAAACGGCAGAAAAAATTAAGCAAAACCTGGATGTAATTTCTTCGCTAAAAGTGGCTATTCCAGGTAAATATACAACAGCTAATTTTTTGTTATCGCTGGCATATCCAACACTTACACAAAAAACCGAATTAGTTTTTTCAGAGATAGAAGAAGCCGTTATGACAGGTAAAACCGACGTGGGTTTAATTATACACGAAAACCGATTTACCTACCAACAAAAAGGTTTGGTAAAAATTAGCGACCTTGGCGAATGGTGGGAAGGTTACAGCCAATCTGCCATCCCCCTAGGGGGCATTGTGGTACAGCGTAGTTTGCCTGAAGCAGATCAGCTTTTAATTAATCAATTAATAAAAGAAAGTGTGGAGTATGCTTTTGCCAACCCTAAAGATGTAATGCCTTTTGTTAAACAACATGCACAGGCAATGGATGAAGCCGTTATGCAAAAACATATTGATTTATACGTAAACAAATACTCGATTGATTTAGCAGAAACAGGTAAAAAAGCCGTTACGCTTTTATTTGATAAAGCAGTCGAAACAAAAATTATTTCATCGTATCCAACTGATTTATTTGTATGCTAAACGTTACTTTTAGAAATGCTACTATAAACGATTTACCTGCTATTGTGGGCACCTACAATTCTACTATCGAAAGCCGTATGGTAACGGCAGATTTAGAGCCTGCCACCGTTGAAAGTAAAACAGCTTGGTTTAACAGCCACAACCCTAAAACACGCCCCTTGTGGATTGTTGAGTATGAAGGCAACTACGCAGGTTGGATAAGTTTTACCGATTTTAAAAGCCGGCACGCTTATTATAAAACAGCCGAACTTGGCATTTATTTAGAAAGTAACTTGCGTGGCAAAGGCCTGGGCGATTATTGTTTAAAATACGCTGTGGAGAAATGCCCTGAGTTAAACATTACATCCTTAACCGGTTTTATTTTTGGACATAACGAGCCAAGCCTGAAACTTTTTTACAAACATGGTTTTGAAAAGTGGGCACACATGCCTGCAATTGCTGACATGGAAGGCATTTTACGCGATTTAATTATTGTAGGAAAAAAGATTTAGTTATTTCTACTTACTAAAATAGTGCAAAAAATGATAGTAGAACTTGTGGTAAATTGCATATAAAGCAACCGTCCACAAAGCAGTAGATATTGTCATTAATAAAACCGTTTTGTTTCTGTTTTTATACCCAAAAAAACGTATCGCTAAAAATGTTCCGAAAGGAATAGAAAATATAAAGGGTGATAAAGCTGCCACACCCGTAATTCCAAAATATTTTTTGGCTCTAATTAAAAAACGATTGCTGCGTGTTATTCTTTTTTTCTTTCTATTTGGAAAGAATTTCTTCGTTAAATAATTAGAAAACAAAATCAACTCTTCCGACAAAAAAGCGGATACCGCTGAGCCAAAAAAACCAGCCGTTACCCCTATTAAAAGTACTTTTAAAAATGAAAAATGAAATGCAAAAACTTCAGTCGGTAAGCCCAAAAGTGCAGGCCTATAAGCACAGGCAAAAAAAGCGGTTATTATTTTACTCCATTCACCGTGGTCCATTTTTTAAAGCTTCTCTCCAAAAGCTAAATCGCCTGCATCGCCTAAACCCGGTACAATGTACGAGTGTGCGGTAAGCTCTTCATCAACCGCTGCCAACCATAAGGTGTAATTA
>DATHOW010000212.1:0-7833 GCA_035484495.1 Bacteroidia bacterium
AAATGCCCGAAAGCAGGCACAGTGCCAGCAATAGTATCAAATTGAAACTCTTCGGCTAAACTGCCATCCATAATGCAATTGCCAAAATATAAACTATCAGCAGGTTGAGAAAGTTGAGTGCTGCTTTCATAATTTCCAAAATAAAAAGATGGGGTTGTACGTGCATTAGATGTTTGGCTGTTATTGGTTTGGTTCCAATAATTGGCAAAGGTTGATTGGTAAAAAGTATAACTACCCCCAAACTCAACTTTAAATAAATATTGCCCACAGTTAACTATTACGTTATCTCCACCGGTGATATTATAAAAATGGCCTAATATGCCCATAGAAGAACAATTTTGTATAATAGTATTAGTTAAGGTTAGTTTTTTATGGTCTCCAACATTAACTGTATTGCCAACTCCATCAAAAGCAGAATAACCTGCATGTATGCCTATATAGGCATTTTTAATAACTGTATAGCTAATTGTATTATTTATACTAGTTAAGCCGCCTTCATTAATCCAAATCCTGTCCCATTGCCCAGGCACATCTTTATATTCTTCCTCTAATCTATCTCCTTGAAATGTAACTAAATTATTTGTGCTACCCCCTGCACCTATACTAATAGAACCATAACGATACACCCATATACCACCGCTATTATGCACATATATATTTGTTCCGGGAGGAATAGTTAAATGATGTAGTGAGTCAACCACCAAATAACCATATATAAGATGTGGTTTATCATTTTTCCAGGTAACTGATGCAGCGCCAATTTTATTAGTATCTAAACTGTAGTAAAGCGCCGATGAATTACTAAAAATAATTTTTTGGTTGGGCATGTGGTAGTAGGCATTTTGCCCAAAGGCAATTAAATCTAAATGTTGTTCGCCGCCATTTAAATCAAACAAAATAGAATCGCGGTAAATAAAAGGGTTGGTTTGGTTGTTGGGGTCTATGGTTACTTCAACAAAAATGTACATGCTATCTTGCGCGGCAATTTCAATATTGCTAAATGATTTTCCGGGAACACCATCTACATTTAAACGAAAAAACGAAGCATTGCCTCTGGCTAATCGTATAGAAGAAATATTTACTTTTCCATTATTGCGATTATGAACCCTAAACAGTTTGGTAGTTGAGCCTATTTTGGTAAAAACGGTATCAAACAAAACAGAGTCTTGCGAGAAGCTTAGTTTGGCATTTGGACTGGTTATTGTTTTATCTTTTTTACAGGAAATAAAGAAGCTGAAAAACAAAGCAAGTGCCGATATATAGAATAGTTTTTTCAATGCGTAGAATGAAGTAACGAAAATACTTGTTTTTTATTTTATAGAGCTATGTATTTTTTAGTCTATTTAAAAATTACAAGCTGCGTAGTGCTTTGCAGGCTACCATTGCCATATATTTTAACCAAATACATGCCTGCCGTAAAATCAATGCAATTAATTTGCTGTGATATTGCGGTAATGTTTTCTTGTTTTAAAACCCTGCCCTGCATATCGCAAATTTGTACAAAACCATTTTCAGCTACATTATCCGAAGCAATGGTAAACATGCCCGTAGTTGGGTTTGGATATATATTATGCGCCTTATTCTGTAAAGTTTGTATAGAAGTAGTTTGGTTTTGACTATTAAAAAAGAAAATTAAAATATCTTTCATAACCGTATCACGCATGGTGGCAGGGTAAATAGTTTCGAAAGGATAAGACATATAAACTAGTTTGCCGGTTTTTGTGCCTCCTGTAAAAACACCTGCATAATGTAAGCAGGCATAATCTGTATTAGAAGTCGCGTAATGCAAATCGGGTGCAGAGCCATTTATAGTAGTAATAACATCGGGGTAACTTACATTATAAGTGCTATGCGTTCCGTTATCAAACTTAACGGTATCGTTGCTTGCATAAATGGATGTTGAAACCGATTGTGCAAAACCTGCATAATAGGTGTTACTTGTTCCGCCCGGCGCATCGGCTACATAACTTGCTTTTAAATAATTATTGTAAAACAACTTATCGGCACTTGTGCCACTATGGTCTAAATCCCAACCAATTTCGCTACCCGATGTAAACAAATAACCACCCTGTTTTAAATAATTGCTTACATAGGTTTGTTCTGTAGCTGTGTATGTTTTATCAACGGTGCTTTCTTCGCCCAATATCCAATCAACTACACGGTAATTGGCAAGTGGCACTATATTATCTGTAACCGCTTCGTTGGTACAAGATTCTACATATTTATTATTGTTATAAAAAGAGTTGCCATGTTGTATGGTAAAGTTATAGGTGTTACCTGTAATGGCTCTATCAAAACCGTTTACCAATAAAGTGCTATCAGCATGATTTGTCGGCACAGCCGCTAATACTTCTGATATAGCCGACGTAACAGCATTAGTAGAATCGAATGCCGAAATTTTTACAAAATAAATTTGATTAGCCGTTAACCCTGTTAGCACCAAATTGTTTTTCGGTAATTGAACAGGGCTACTAAAAGTTGTACCATTAGTGCTTTTGTAAACATTGTAATGTGTTACGCTTGGGTCGTTTTTTACGATTAGTTTTAAAGACGTAGAATTGTTTTTTAGTACTGCAAACGATTGCGGCGTACTAATTGTTATACCATAAGGATACCAGGGTTGCGCAATAACACCTTCATCACTTAATATAGGGTTTAGTGTAGACGATTGCAAAACTGCCTGAATGGTTGTTGGAGTTGATCCATTAAGCATACAGCTATTTTGCACTAATCGTATACCATGACTATAATCCATGTACGTATCGGCATGCACATTGGTCATGGGTTGGATGTAAGTTCCATTTTGATAATACCAGCCAAAAATAATTACACGGTTTGCCGTAGTATAAATTGCGTTATCTATTATCACATCCTTTTTGTCGCCACTAGTTAAACTTCCTAAGGGAGCCGAAAAAGTAGCACGTTGTTGCCCCACTATCGAATCGTGGTGTGCAAAAAAAGGCACCGTGCTCATCGAAGGGCCTGCTGTTAAAGGTTGTGGAGCTAATTTTACCGTTGCGGCAGTCCAAATATCGCCTACCATTTTACGGGTTGGCAAGGTTGTTCCGGTAAGGGCACCTATTTTAGTAGCCAACATAGGGCTCATGGGCATTAAAAAATAATTGCTATCGCAACCAATGGCTAAATAATCGGGAGCCACATAATAAGTAACACTTTGTGTAACGGAGCTAATGGTAGCGGTTGATGTTACAGCAACTAAAGTGCGATAAAAATTTGGCACGTTACCCGCCGAAACCTGCGTATAAATCATGTTTTCGCGGTTAGTTAGGCTAAGCGTAGCAGAGGATATAGTTGCTTCAAACTGACTACCACTAAGGGCATTAGTTTGACGTGCCGGCAAATTTAACGTTTGAGAAAACAGAGTTAAACTTCCGAGAAAAAGTAAAGAAAGTAAAAATTTACGCATGCTATTATTTTAAGCTAAGATAAGGATTACAGCGTTAACAGCAACTTGTTTAAAAGTTAAAAATAAGCACATAAAACAAAGCCGCTTATTTTTTAAAATTGAGGGTTATTATGCACTATAAAAAAATCATAGCCATTACTGCTTTATTTTTCTTGCTTATGCTTTCGCTTTTTTCTTGCGGAGGCAAAAAGAATGAAAATAGCGACAAAAAAATATTTCATTACAACGAGCTTGCCGGCATTAGTTCTTTAGACCCGGCAGCATCTAGAACCTTCGAAAATATTTGGGCAGTAAACCAACTGTTTAATGGTTTGGTGCAAACAGATGATAAACTTAGTATTGAGCCTTGCATTGCTAAAAGTTGGGAAATTTCAGAAGATGGGAAAATATATACGTTTCATTTACGTAATGACGTTTTTTTTCACGACCATAAATTATTTAAGGATGGTAAGGGCAGAAAAGTAACCGCAGCAGATTTCGTTTTTAGTTTTAGTCGTTTGTTCGATCCAAAGGTTTCAAGTGCCTTATCTTTATTAGATAATATTGACAGGATACAAAAAGGCGGATTTGAATCTACTAACGATAGCACCTTTGTTATTTACTTGAGAGAAAACTTCAGTCCGTTTTTAGGGATACTGACTATGAAATATTTTTCGGTGGTGCCGCAAGAAATTGTAACTAACTATAAAGAAGATTTTCGTAAAAACCCGGTTGGTACCGGACCTTTCAGTTTTAAAATGTGGGAAGAAGGCACGCAGCTTACCATGGTTAAAAACCCAACGTATTTTGAAAGAGATGCCAATAACAACCCTTTGCCTTATTTGGATGCCGTATCTATTTCGTTTATAAAAGATAAAGAAACTTCTTTCATGCAATTTATGAAAGGTGATTTGGATATGATATCGGGCATGGATGCTTTTAACCCAAGCGAGGTGCTTGATGATAAAGGCAAACTAAAACCTTTTTACAAAAAGAAATTTGTACTGCAAGCACAACCCTATTTAAAAACAGACTACTTAGGTTTTTTAATTGATGATAAAGAAGCTGCGGTAAAAAATAGTCCAACAACAAACCGTGCGGTGCGCAGGGCTATAAATTATGCCATTGATAGAGAAAAAATTATAAAATATTTTCATAAAAATTTGGGCATCCCAGCCACGGCTGGTTTTATACCGGCAGCGTTACCATCCTACAATCCAAATAATGTAAAAGGATTTAATTACAATCCCGATAAAGCACGCGAGTTATTATTAGAAGCAGGTTACCCGGGCGGAAAAAATTTACCGGAGATACATTTATTTAGTACCGAAACCTATACAGATATGTTTGAGTTTATACAATCTGAACTGGCCGAAAGCGGCATCAAAATAAAAATTATGGTGGAGAAACCATCTGTGTTAACACAGGCCATCGCTAATAATGAAATTCCTTTTTTTCGTAAATCATGGATAGGTGATTATCCGGACGAAGAAAATTTTATGAGTTTGTTTTATTCGAAAAATTTTTCACCTAAAGGATTTAACTATACACATTACAGCAACCCTATTTTTGATAAATGCTACGAGCAGGCACGCAATTGTTTAAATGATTCGATAAGAATATCGCTTTATCAAAAAATGGATCAAATGCTGATAGACGATGCGCCTATTGTTCCATTATACTATGATGAAGTGGTTAGATTAGTTAGTCAGAAAATAAGTGGTTTAAGCGCCAACCCCACCAACCTGTTAAACCTAAAACAGGTAAAGAAAAATTAAGCAGTTACTTTTTTAATTCTTGCTTTTACGATTGCATTTAATAAAATTACGCCCAAAATTATGGATGCTCCTGAGTAGAAAAACACGCTCATGTGTTCTGTTTCGGGCCATATTATAATGGCAAAAATAATTCCGTAAACAGTTTCTAAATTAACGGTAAGTGTAACCGTAAACGGACTTAGTTTTTTAAGCAAGTTGGTGCTTGCCACAAAGGGAAAGGCTGTACCCACTACCGATAAAATAGCTAGAAAAAAGAAATCGGATGAAGAAATAACAAAAAACTCTTTACTGAATTCGCCTGTAAAAAAAAGATAGCCTGTTAAGCAAATTAACCCCCCACTTAACTCATAAAACGTAATTACTTCTGAGCTTGTATCGCGCACTAATAAACCATTCCACACAGTAAATAAAGAAGATGTAAGTGCCGCTAAAATCCCAAAAATAAAGCCCATATAATATTGTATCTCAACCGAAAATATCATAGCAATAGCACAAATAATAAGTACGCCAAATAACATTTCGTACCAAACTATTTTTCGTTTATAAAAAATGGGCTCTATAATAGACGTAAATAATGCCCCGGTAGAAAAGGCTACCAGCGTAACAGATACATTAGAAACTTTAATAGCGTTATAAAAACAAAACCAATGAAAAGCAATTACCGCCCCTATGGAAAATAGTATCAGAAATTTTTTCTTAGTTACCCGCAAATTAGTTTTTTGTGAAGAGAAATAAATAATAAGTGCTACCAGTGTAATTAAAATACGGAACCAAACCAATTGAAATGCCTGCACCGATATACTTTTACCCAGTATAGGGCTCCACCCCCAAATAAAAACGATTAGATGTAAGAGTAAATGATGTTTGCTGATGTTCTTTGGAATCACGTTGGCGAAATTAATGTAATTTTGAAACATGAAGTCGGAAGATTTTATTTATCTTGATTATAACGCCACAACCCCTGTTGATGAAAGGGTGATGCAGGAAATGCTGCCTTATTTTACCACCTATTTTGGTAATGCAGCCAGCAAAACGCATGCCTTGGGTTGGCAGGCAGAAGCTGCTGTAGATAAAGCCAGAAAACAAATAGCCTCCTTTATTAATTGCGAAGAGGGAGAACTGGTTTTTACATCGGGTTCAACTGAAAGTTGCAACCTGGCCATTAAAGGTGTGTTTGAAAAATATAAAACAAAAGGCAACCATATTATTACGGTTGCTACCGAACATAAAGCTGTTTTAGATACTTGTGCCGCACTTGAAAAGCAAGGAGCTGTTGTTACTTATCTTTCTGTATCGCCCGAAGGCTTAATTGATTTAGATGAATTAAAAAACTGCATAACCGATAAAACCATTTTGGTTTGCGTTATGCTGGCTAATAATGAAACAGGTGTTATACAACCCATTGAGCAAATTGCAGAAATAGTACATGCGCATAAATCAATATTATTTTGTGATGCTACACAGGCTGCCGGAAAAATAAGGCTTGATGTAAACGAATTAGGAGTGGATTTACTTTGTTTATCTGCACATAAATTTTACGGACCGAAAGGCATAGGTGCTTTGTATGTTAGAAGAAAAAATCCGCGTGTTGTTTTGCAAGCACAAATAGATGGCGGCGGACACGAGCATGGTTTACGCTCAGGCACACTAAACGTACCTGCTATTGTTGGTTTTGGAAAAGCCTGTGAAATTGCGCAAAATGAAATTTGGGATAACAACACTAAACTATCTGCATTACGTGCTAAGATAGAACATCAGCTATTGGATATAGAAGGGGTGCGCATTAATGGAAGCACACGTTACCGTTTATATAATACTGCCAACATTTGCTTCAGCGGTATTAAAGCCGATTCGCTTATTTCTAAAATAAACCACAAACTATGTGTGGCAGCAGGTTCTGCCTGCACATCGGCTTTAGCACAGCCATCGCATGTTTTAAAAGCAATGGGTTTAAGCGAAGCAGATTGTTATTCTTCTATTCGTTTTAGTTTAGGAAAATATAATACAGAACAAGAAATAGAAACAACCATCTCTTTAATTAAAGAGATGGTTGAAAAACATTTTACTGTTTAGTTTATTCCTGCTTTTTTCTTTTTAGTTGGTGGGGCTTCCGCAACTTCCGCTTTATTTCTAAACACCAGTTTATTATCAAACATATCTAATACAATTTCTTTGTCTTTTTGTATCGCATCTGCTAATAATTGTTTAGATAATTCGTTAAGCACTTGTCTTTGTATCACACGTTTAACAGGGCGCGCACCAAACTGTGGGTCAAAGCCAAGTTGTGCAATCCATTCGATAGCCTCATCGCTTGCAGTCATTTTAATATCCTGCGCAGCTAAACTTTTAATTACACCTTGCAATTGTATACGTACAATATCATTCATGTAATGACGAGATAATGGCTCGAACATAATTACCTCATCTATACGGTTTAAAAACTCTGGACGTATAGATTTTTTCAATATTTCGAAAAGCTCGGTTTTTGTTTTCGCAATAACCTCATCTCGGTTTGCATCGGTTATCTTCTCAAAATTCTCCTGTATTAAATGAGAACCAATGTTAGAGGTCATTATAATAATGGTATTTTTAAAATTAACCATACGACCTTTATTATCAGTCAAACGACCATCATCCAGCACCTGCAAT
>DATHOW010000213.1:0-7921 GCA_035484495.1 Bacteroidia bacterium
TACCAATAACTACGAAATAGTAACCCTACCAAAAGATGATAAAACTATGTTAACCGTGCGCACATTCACCAATAAAGATGATGGCATGAGTTATTACAATTTTATACTAACCAAGCCCGATATTTTTACCAATATTGATAAAAAGAATTACTCGTTAATTACTATTACCACAGATAATGTAGGCGCTTTACTTAAAACAGGAAACTTTGATGAGTACAAAGCTTTTTTTGATGCTAAATATTTAGGAATAAAACAATAATGAGCGCTACCGAAAAAATATACCAAAACATGGGTGCTGAATTTGTAACACCTGCTACTGAAATAGCGCAAAAATTTACCGGCATAAAAGCTTTTGTGTATGATTGGGATGGCGTTTTTAATACAGGAGAAAAAATTGGAGATGGCTCAAGTTCTTTCAACGAAATAGATTCGATGGGGACAAACTTGTTACGTTTTTCGTATTATTTAAAACATAAACAATTACCCCACACGGCTGTTATTTCGGGCGAAAAAAACGAATCGGCTTTTTTCTTTGCGCAACGAGAACATTTTGGTGCGTCTTACTTTAAAATAGCCAATAAAAAGTGGGCATTAGACCATTTATGTAATATTTATGGCATAAAACCAGCCGAAATATGCTACTTTTTTGACGATGTATTAGATTTAAGCATTGCCAAAGAAGCAGGCTTACGTGTTTTAATTAGTCGTAAAGCCACCACCTTGTTTACCAACTATGCCAAACAGCATAATTTAGTAGATTATGTAACCGCAAACCCATCGGGTAATTTTGCCGTGCGTGAGGCTTGCGAAATGTTAATGGGTATAACAGGCTCGTTTGATGAAGTTATAAGCCGTAGAATGGATTACGACGATGTTTACCAGCAATACATAATGGCTAGAAATATGCCTCAAACCCATTTTTACACCTATAATAACCGCCAAATAATTAACGCCGATATTAAGTTTTAAGTAAAAAGCAGCGTATCTTTGTAGCATAAAATAAAAATACCATGTATCCAGAGCCATTAGTAAAACCAATGAAAGAAGAGCTAACACAAGTTGGCTTTGAAGAATGTTTAACTCCCGAAGCAGTTGATAAAGTAATTAGTCAGCCGGGTACGGTGTTAATGGTTGTAAACTCTGTTTGCGGATGCGCTGCGGGTGCTTGTCGTCCGGGTGTAAAAGCCAGCTTAAACAATGCAAAAAAACCTACTGCATTAACTACTGTTTTTGCAGGTTTTGATGTAGATGCTGTATCAAGAGCACGTAAACATTTTGCACCTTATCCACCATCATCTCCGGCAATTGCGCTTTTTAAAGATGGTCAGTTAGTTCATTTTGTTGAAAGACACAATATTGAAGGACACTCAGCAAATGCAATTTCTGAGCATTTAAAAGCTGTTTACGACGAGTTCTGTTAACTCTATTCCCCTGTTAGTTTAGGTAAAGAATAACTCACGCCTTGTCATTTCGACCTTAGGGAGAAATCTTTATTTGGGATTAGACCGCTTGCAAATACAGATTTCTCAGTCATGTCTCCTTCGAAATGACAACGCACAAGCGAAAGGATAAAGTATAATTAGATTTCTACCAGTTATTAAACGCAGCGTTAAAAATATCCTCCGTTAACTGGCGGTTTATTTGGTCTAAGGCAGAGCTTTCTATTTGCGATAAATTTTGTGCAGCGGGGTAATCAAAGTATCTGGTAAATTCTCTATCGGTAAAGTTTTTTGTTTCGTCTAACTTGTTTACAAAGTTTATTTTAATGGTTACGGTTAACCTATTTAAAGCAGCTTGGTCAATAGTACCGTTTGATGCCGCAATTGATTGTGGAGCGGTAAAGTAATTCGTAATTCTACACTCTTCAAAAAGTAAATCGCCCCCGTTTTTTAGTAAGCCTAAATTTGTTTGTGTAGAAACCGCATCGCGTAATTTTTGCGTTATTAATTGGGGCTCAACCGGAGCCGTTAAGTTAGCCTGGTTTTGAAACATGGCTACCGAAATTGTTTTTGCACCCAAAGGAATAGTTATACCCTTAAAGCCATAATTTACTTTGCATGAGTAAAAAGAAACGCATAATAAACAACAAACAATAACCGATATAAAACTTCTACTTTTCAATGTGTTACTCTTTAATGTTATACTCATTTATTTTACGGTAAAGTGTACGCTCACTAATGCCAAGCTCTTCAGAGGCCAGTTTGCGTTTACCCTTGTATTTTTGAAGCGCTTTGGTTATCATTTCTTTTTCTTTATCAGAAAGAGAAAGTGTTTCTTCTACCACAATAGGCTCGCTATAATTTTGTGACGGGTTGTTATTAGTTGCAAAGTTATTTTTAGTAGGGTGCAGAATAACACCTGTTGCTGTATTTTCAGCATCAGCTTCGTTATGTATGCGGTTTAGTATTTGTACATCATCGTTAGAAAGATTACTAATACTGCCCTGATTAAACTGAACAATGTCATGCACAACTTTTTTCAAGTCATTCATGTCTTTCTTCATATCAAACAACACTTTATACAGTAAATCTCTTTCAGAAAAATCGGAGTTACCTGAACTAGAACCATCAGGTTTTACTACACTTAATAAATTACTGCTGCTTATGTGAGGAAGATAACGAGATAAAATATCGCCACTTATATCTCTGGTTTTTTCGATGATAGAAATTTGCTCGGCAATGTTTTTTAATTGCCTTACGTTACCTTGCCAATAATAATTAATAAGCTGTTGCTCGGCATCGGGTAATAATTTAATAACCGGCATGCGGTATTTTGCTGCAAAATCTGCAGCAAATTTTCTAAATAATAAATAAATGTCTTCTTTTCTTTCGCGCAAAGCAGGAAGCAAAATTGGCACCGTGTTTAAACGATAGTATAAATCTTCTCTGAATTTACTTTTTTCAATAGCCTGTTGCAAGTTTACGTTAGTTGCTGCTACAATGCGCACATCGGTTTTTTGCACCTTGCTTGACCCAACACGTATATATTCTTTAGTTTCTAAAATACGCAGCAAACGTGCTTGTGTTGCAAGTGGCAACTCCCCTACTTCATCTAAAAAAATAGTTCCTCCATCTGCTACTTCAAAATAACCTTTGCGGGCTTCGTGTGCACCGGTAAACGATCCTTTTTCGTGCCCAAATAATTCGCTATCAATTGTTCCTTCAGGAATAGCACCACAGTTAACGGCTATATAAGGGCCATGTTTGCGTGTACTAAACTGATGAATGATTTGTGGAAACACTTCTTTACCTGTACCACTCTCGCCTGTAATAAGTACACTTAAATCGGTTGGGGCAACTTGTCTCGCAATATCAATAGCCCTATCTAAAGCAGGTGAACTGCCTATAATGCCAAAGCGTTGTTTTATATCTTGTAAGTTCATTTTGTAATGTCAGTTTCAAAGATTCTATATTCTTGATTTTTATTTTTTACATACATATAAACAATATCATAATTCATTATTTCTGTACATTGTAATCTTGATGGCGTTCTGCCTAAATCGTCATAAGCATCTAAAAGCTTTATTATTTTACCGTTTTTATCTTTTACACTAATTTTAAATTTTTCATCCGAAGGAGTATCTGTTACATAAGTTATTTTTAAAACATCGGTTCCTTTTAAATTTTTCAAATTCAATTTAGCTGTTTCAAACTCATTCGAATAAATTTTTAAGACTAAAGAACTATTAAGATGAACCTCGCAATAATCAGCAAAATCAATTTTAAAGGAAAGAAAAAGGGTTGAAAACAAAAATATTAATGCTATTTTTTTCATTTTTCGATTCTCTAAATCGTATTCATTACTCAACAACCTTGCCAATCAAAGTAGTTGATGTACAATTGTCGACAAACACATTTACATAAGTTCCTTTTTTGCAATTTTCTTTAGGGAAAACAACTACGGCATTTTGTGAGTTTCTGCCCATCATCATTTCATCCGATTTTTTTGAAATGCCTTCTACCAAAACTCTGTATGTTTTACCCACCATGCTTTTAATGCGAATGGCTGAATGCGCACGTTGCACATCTATAACTTCTGCTAAGCGGCGTTTCTTTACTTCTTCGGGTATATCATCGGGGTACTTGCGTTCTGCTAAAGTTTTAGGGCGTTCAGAATAAAAGAACATATAAGCAAAATCATATACTACCGATTGCATTAAGGAAATGGTATCCTGATGTTCTTCTTCTGTTTCGCTACAAAAACCTGTAATTACATCGGTTGAAATACCGCACTCAGGAATTATTTTTTTGATTGATTCAATTCTACCTTTGTACCACTCTCTATCGTAACCACGGTTCATCATATCCAACACACGACTGTTACCACTTTGTACCGGTAAGTGAATGTATTTGCAAACATTTTCGTATTTGGCAATAATGTGTAAAACATCATCCGTCATATCTTTTGGATGCGAGGTGCTAAAACGCACACGCAAATCGGGACTAACAAGTGCCACCATTTCTAACAACTTGGCAAAGTTTACCGAGTTTGCTTTTTGTTCATCGGTTAAGGTTTCTTTTTTTAAGCCACCTCCGCTCCATAAAAAACTATCTACGTTTTGTCCCAATAAAGTTACTTCTCTATAACCTTTATCAAATAAATCTCTTGCTTCGGCTAAAATACTTTCGGGGTTACGACTACGCTCACGCCCACGGGTAAAAGGTACCACGCAAAAACTGCACATATTATCGCAGCCACGCATAATGCTTATAAAAGCTGATACACCATTGCTACCCAAACGCACAGGTGTTATATCGGCGTATGTTTCTTCTTTTGATAGGATAACATTAATGGCACGGTGTCCATCTTCTGCTTGCCCAATAAGATTAGGTAAATCGCGGTAAGAATCGGGCCCTACCACCATATCTACAATCTTTTCTTCTTCTAAAAATTTTGTTTTTAAGCGCTCGGCCATACAGCCTAAAACGCCCACTAACATATCAGGGTTTTTCTTTTTAAGTTTTTTGAAATCTTTTAAACGCTGACGTACACGTTGCTCAGCATTATCGCGTATAGCACAGGTGTTTACTAAAATAACATCGGCCTCCTCTGCCTTATCGGTAGTTGAGTAACCATCTTTACTAAGAATAGAGGCTACAATTTCGCTGTCAGAGTAATTCATTTGGCAACCGTAGCTTTCTAAAAAAAGCTTTTTACCCCCAACATGGCCGTCTTCAATTACCAGCACCTCGCCCTGTCTGTTTTCGTCTAGTGTTTTATTTTCAATCATTTCGGGCACAAAGATAGGGATTTATGACAAGATGGCAGAATTTAAACTCAATTAGCTAAAGAGTTTATGAATTGAATTTCAACTAATTAAGTGATTATAAAAATCCCACCCTTATTACAAGAGTGGGATTTTTAGTTTACAGCATTTTTAACTGCTCTTCTAGTGCCTTAATTTTTGCCTCGGCATCAGCTTGCTTTTTCTTTTCGTTTTCTAAAATTTCGGGCTTAGCATTAGCAACAAAACGCTCGTTAGCCAATTTTACCTGTACCGATTTTAAGAAGCCTTTATTATAATCAAGTTCTTTAGCAATGCGTTCTTTTTCAGCATCCACATCCAAATCTTGTGTTAAAGGGATATAAAACTCGGCATGACTTACATTAAACGAAAATGCGTTATCAACTTTAGCTGTTACATATTCGAAACTACTTAGGTTACATAATTTAATGATGATGTCATCATAGGTTTTAATTATCTCACCTTTGTTTACTTTTTCAAATACTTGCAGTTTCTCTTTTGGAGAAATATTTTTTTGCTTACGCAGATTTCTGATATTGGTAACAACTTCCATTACTGTTTCAAAATGAGTTGTAATAAGTTTGTTCTCGTTTTTGATAGTTGGCCATTGAGCAACTATAATGCAATCTTTATCGTTACGGTCTTGCAACAAATGCCAAATTTCTTCACTAATAAATGGCATCCAAGGGTGCAGTGCTTTTAAAATATTTTCTAAGAAACCAATAGTGGCATCATAGGTTGCTTTATCAATTGGTTGCGCTTTTCCATCAATAAATTCGGGCTTAATCATTTCTAAGTACCAGGCACAGAAATCGTCCCACACTAATTTGTAGGTTGCCATAAGCGCATCGCTCATGCGGTGCTTGCTGTAGTAGTCATTAATGACAACTAGTTGCTCACTGAATTTGTTTGTAAACCACTCAATAGAAGTTTTGCAAACAGCAGGCTGTGCTATATCTGCAACCTCAAAACCTTTTATTAACCTAAATGCATTCCAAACTTTATTGGCAAAATTTCTTCCTTGTTCACAAAGCGATTCATCAAATAACAAATCGTTTCCGGCAGCAGAGCATAATAACATGCCGACACGCACACCATCTGCACCATATTTGCCAATTAAATCTAATGGGTCGGGAGAGTTACCCAATTGCTTACTCATTTTTCTGCCTTGCTTATCGCGCACAATGCCCGTTAAATAAACATTGGTAAAAGGCTTCTCATCCATGTACTCGTAACCGGCAATAATCATGCGGGCAATCCAGAAGAATAAAATATCGGGCCCGGTTACTAAATCGTTAGTAGGATAATAATATTGTAAATCTTTATTGGCTTTATCTTTTCCGTTTTTAATTACGTGTGGGTCAAATACTGTAATAGGCCACAACCACGATGAAAACCAAGTATCAAGCACATCTTCATCCTGACGAACATCAGGTGTTTTTAATTTTTCAATGGCTTCTTCTTTTGTTTTGCAAACAACGGTGTTACCCTTGGTATCGTACCAAGCCGGAATGCGTTGCCCCCACCATAGTTGACGAGAAATACACCAATCGTGTACATTCTCCATCCAATGCTTGTAGGTGTTTATGAATTTTTCTGGGATAAGTTTAATGTTCTCATTCAATACATTTTCTAAAGCGGGCTTAGAAATCGTATCCATTTTTAAGAACCATTGCATTGAAAGTTTAGGTTCAATTACAGCGTTTGTTCTTTCGCTGTAACCGTTTTTGTTTTTTATATCCTCAACTTTTACAATAAAGCCCATCTCCTCCAAATCTTTCGTAATTTTTTTACGAACGATGAAGCGGTCTTCGCCAATATAAAACTGAGCTTCTTTGCTCATTTTACCATCGGGTGCAATTGTATCTATAACTTCCAGTTTGTGTTTTACACCAAGGTTATAGTCATTAATGTCGTGTGCAGGGGTAACTTTTAAAGCACCGGTACCAAAAGCAGCATCAACATACTCGTCAAAAATAATGGGCACACTGCGGTTAACCATTGGTATAATGCAACGTTTGCCTTTTAGATGAGCATAACGCTCATCGGTTGGATTAACACAAACGGCAGTATCTCCTAAAATGGTTTCAGGGCGTGTGGTTGCAATGGTAATCCACTCATCAGCACTTCCTTCAATTTTATATTTTACGTAGTATAATTTAGAATTTACTTCTTTATAAATTACCTCTTCATCGCTAACAGCCGTTAACCCTTGTGGGTCCCAATTAACCATGCGCACACCACGGTATATTTGCCCTTTGTTGTATAAATCAACAAACACATCAATTACCGCCTCGCTCAAATCATCTTCCATGGTAAAGCGTGTACGGTCCCAATCGCAAGAAGCACCCAGTTTTTTAAGCTGTTCTAAAATAATGCCGCCGTATTTTTCTTTCCAGCCCCAAGCGTGTTTTAAAAACTCATCGCGACTTAAATCGGTTTTATTAATTCCTTGTTCTTTTAATAAAGCAACAACCTTTGCTTCGGTTGCAATAGAGGCATGGTCGGTACCAGGTACCCAGCAGGCATTATAACCTAACATACGTGCGCGACGAATCAACACATCCTGTATAGTGTTGTTAAGCATGTGCCCCATGTGCAGAACACCCGTTACGTTTGGCGGAGGAATGACTATGGTATAAGGCTCTCTGTTATCAGGTACAGATTTAAAGAACT
>DATHOW010000214.1:0-23184 GCA_035484495.1 Bacteroidia bacterium
TTTAGTAAAGCCCGATAGCTCCTCTACACTTATAACAAGTTTAGCGGGGTCAATTACATCAGGGTCGGTTGCTTTAATTTCTTTTACCGATTTAAAATTGTTATAAATATCGTTTAAAGCATTTAAGTCTTGCAACAAAACAGTTACATCGGCATCCTGAGATTTGTTTACTTCCAATGCTTTTATGATGTTTTCGGCAATGCCCATTTGCTCTACAATGTTGGTAGTTACATTTGCATTATTTTCTTTAATGTGTACTTGGGTACCAATGTACATGCTCTCAATCCACGCGCCGGTAAAGGCTATAACCGATATGTAACTTTGTTTATTTTCTTCCAACACATTATCCGATTCCATTTGTATTTCAGATAATATTTTAGAAACCGAATCGCCATTCGTCATGTTTTTCTCCAAACGCCTAGGCACATTGTTATCCTGAAAAGCCTTAGCTAAGCCTATACTTTCTGAAAGCTGACTACAGGTTTTAAAGTAGTTTTTACTTTCTTGGTTTTGCTTATTTAATATACAGTACGAAAGGTCGGATAAATAAGTGCCCAAGCCCAAGGTTTTAACAACCAAATTACCATTTTTGTATTTGCTGGCATTATCGGTTGGGTTAGTTAAGCCACTATAATATTTTAAGCCGGCCTTTTTAAGTATAGTGGCAATTTGCATGGGCGATGGCAGGGCATATAAAGATGCTTCGCTATTTTCATTTGCAGCTTTTGCTGTTTCAACCAAAGTTGTATCCTTAATTTCTTCTTTCTTTTCAGCTTCATTATTATCGCCTCCGCAAGAAGCCGTAAATAATAAAACAGCTAAGCCTAGCACTATACTATATGAGGATATTTTTTTCATAGCAACGTTTATTTTAATGCAATGTAATTATAATTAGCAATAAATGCAAACTAACATTAAGCAAAACGACAGGCTTTTAATCATTGATATATAAGATTATCTTTATGCACTAAATGTTTTCGAAAAAAACATATCTGTTATTGTTTATAATTTTTCTGTTTTGCAGAGAAATAAAATCTCAATCGTTTAATTTTAAAAACTACACCGTTGAAGATGGCTTACCCTTTGTGCAGATATATGATGTTTTTCAGGATGATAAGGGTTATTTATGGACGGGCGGTTATGGCGGACTAAGTAGTTTTGATGGAGTAAAGTTTTCTAATTACAGCCCCAGAAAAGGTTTGGTACACTACTGGGTAAAATCCATAGCGCAGGATTCTTCTAAAAATTTAATTATTGGTACCGTTAACGGACTAAGTGTTTTTGATGGCAAAAAGTTTACAAACTATACTACTCAAAACGGCTTACCCGATAATTACATAAACGCTGTTGCTACTAAAGGGCCTGAAACGGTTATTGCTACACGTACCGGCTTATGCTACCTGTTACACCAAAAAATAAAAACAGACCCTCGTTTTAAAGACGTTTACGTTACTAAAGTAAAAAGCACGTATAAAGATTATGTGGTTTCTACCACTAAAAAAATAGCCATCGTTTCGGCTGATAAAGTGCAAACCATTTGCGAGTTTTTGTCAACATCAGATACATTAATTACTTTTTTTGAAACCGATAAAAACTCCACCTTATGGGTAGGAACTACCAAAGGCCTGTTTTACATCAATAACTACGATTTACAAAACAGCGTTAAAAAAACTATTGCTACTCCTATTAAAGACAATATTAATTGCTTGTTTGCCGATTATAAAAATGTTTTATGGGTTGGCACAAACACCTCACTTATAAAATATTTTAATAATAGCGTTACATCCTATCAGGTTTCAAAAGAAGAAAACTCAAACAGTGTATCTTGTATAACTGTTGACTACGAGCAAAACATTTGGCTTGGCACACGTAGTGGCTTATATAAATTTAGAGATGAAGGCTTTATTTATTATGGTGTAGAGGATGGCTTAAAAATTCCTTTTTTTCAAACCATTTGCAAGGATAAAAAAAATAAAATGTGGTTTGGTACCACAGGCGGCGGTGTTTACACATTTATTAATAATCAATTTATTAATTATAATACAAGTAATGGCTTGCCTAATAATTCGGCATCAGCATTAGCCGTTGACAGCTTAAACCGTTTATGGGTTGGCACTAATAAAGGTTTGTGTTATGAGTTTAACGGCAAAATAACAGCCGCTACTTTTTTAGAAAAAGATTTTATTCATGTTTTATATATTGATAAGAAAAATAATTTATGGGTAGGGTTAAAAAACCAGGTTGCCTGCATCGAAAACATTTACGCCTATCCAAAAACAAACATTAAATATTATAACCTGCCAACCCCGACAATTTCTACTGAATTTCAACTTTCAAGTATTTGCGAAGACACTAAAGGAAACATTTACTTTGCCTCTTTTTTAGGTGGTTTATTTATTTTTGATGGTAAAGAGGTTAAGGATGTAACAACTGCTTATGGCATACAAACACGCGCTGTATTAGATATTAAAGTAGCCGGCAATAATTATTTATATGTAGGCACTTTAGATGGAGTTTACGTGGTTGACCTCGAAAAAAAGACAGCCGAAAAATTTAGTGAAGATGATGGCTTAAGCTCAAACTTAGTGTACTCATTACTTTTAACTGATAACGAGCAAACCCTTTGGGTGGGTACAAATCAGGGGGCTAATAAAATTGATTTGCAATCGTTTTTTCAATCGCATGTAAAAAACATTTTATCATTTGGTAAAACCGAAGGCTTTAGAGGGGTAGAATGTAACACCGGTGGATTGACTTTAGATAGTGCAGGCTCTATTTGGTTTAGTACTGTAAACGGCTTGGTAAAACATAACCCTGTAAAATTTGTTAATAATGATAACGAAGCCCGCTTATCGTTTACACGCCTAAAATTATTTTATGATGATACACTTTTAGCTCAAAATGCCGAACTGGCAAGCAATTTAAACAATATACGTTTTGATTTTATGGGCATTTGCCTAACCAACCCCGATAAGGTTTTGTACATACATAAATTAGAAGGCTTTGAAAAAAGTTGGAGCCCAACCTCAACACAAAACAACGTAACCTATAGCAATTTACCGCCGGGTAAATATGTTTTTAAAGTGCGCTGTTGTAACAACCAAGGCGTTTGGAGTACCGAGCCGCTTACGTTTGCTTTCTCGGTAGATTCTCCCATGTGGCAACATTGGTGGTTTATTTTAAGTGTACTTGCTTTGATTACATTGATTGTTTATAGCGTTTTTTTAATCCGCCTAAATCAGCTGAAAAAAGAACAGGAAAAAGAAAGTAAAATGCAGATTGAAATTGCCAAAAATGAGTTAAAGGCTTTAAGAGCGCAAATGAATCCGCACTTTTTGTTTAACTCGCTTAACTCTATACAGCATTTTATTATGAATAATAAAAGCGAAGAGGCTGTGTATTATTTAAATCGTTTTGCCAAGCTAATGCGCATGATTTTAAATAACTCCGAAAAAACGGTAGTTACATTAAACGAAGAAATTAATGCGCTTAAAATTTATATTGATTTAGAACAAATGCGGTTTAGCAGTTTGTTTAGCTATGAAATAACGGTGGATGACGCACTTGATGCCGATTATGAGCAGATACCCAGCATGCTGTTACAACCCTATGTAGAAAACTCTATTTTGCATGGCCTTGTACCAAAAGATGCGCCCGGTGTTTTAAAAATACGCTTTTTTACAAAAGACAACTTTATTTACGTTACTATTGAGGATGATGGAATTGGCAGAAAAAAGGCCGCTGAAATTAAAAACCAGTCGCGTAAAAACCACGCCTCTTTAGGCATGAAAATAACCAACGACCGTTTACGACTTTTAAGCGAGGTTGAGCAGCTATCTTATACCGTAAATTTTATTGATTTATACGATGTAAATGGCTCAGCCACAGGCACTTTAGTTGAAATTAAGTGGCCTATGGGCTAGTAAAATTGCCGTTTAATAGGCTGGGCTGGTTTTGGGTCAAAATCTACCTTGCATTATTCCTTTACTTTTAGTAGCTTCGCACCCCTAATTATGGAATCGAAAGTAAGATTTTTTGCAGGAAGTGCGTCTAAAGAAGTAGCAGCTAAAATAGCAGCCTCTTATGGCTCATCGTTGGGTGAAGTTAAGCTAATTCGCTTTAGCGATGGCGAAATTCAAATTTCGTTTGAAGAGAGTGTACGCGGACAGAAAGTATTTTTAATACAATCTACCATGCCACCGGCAGAAAACTTAATGGAGCTTTTATTGTTAATTGATGCTGCAAAGCGTGCTTCGGCACAGGAGATTGTAGCTGTACTGCCTTATTTTGGTTATGCCCGTCAGGATAGAAAAGACCAACCCCGTGTGGCTATTGGTGCAAAATTAGTAGCCGATATGTTAGCCGTAGCAGGCGCAACCCGTGTAATGACGATGGATTTACACGCCGACCAAATACAAGGTTTTTTCGATGTACCGGTTGATCACTTATATGCCTCTACCCTATTTATGCCACATATACAGGCATTAAACTTATCAAACTTAACCGTTGCTGCACCCGATATGGGCGGTAGCAAACGTGCTAATGCTTATGCTAAATATTTAAAATGTGATATGGTTATTTGCTACAAACAGCGTACTAAAGCTAATGTAGTTGACCACATGACTGCCATTGGAGAAATTGAAGGACGTAACATTGTTTTAGTTGATGATTTAATTGATACCGGCGGAACGCTTTGCAAAGCTGCCGATATGATGATGGAACGTGGTGCACTTAGTGTACGTGCCGTTTGTACACATGGTGTGTTATCGGGCAAGGCGCATGAAAATATTCAAAATTCTAAACTAACCGAGCTTATTGTAACCGATACTATTCCGCAAAATGTATCTCACGGAAAAATAAAAGTTATTTCAGTAGCCGATTTGTTTGCTAAGGTTATTTATAACATCGAACATTTCGAATCTATCAGTTCAAATTTTATAGTGTAATTAAACCCGCAAAAAATAAAAAAAATCAGAGTGTGTAAAAAGTAAGCGGGACTTTTGAAACACTCACAAAAAAATAAAAAATGAAAATAGTAACATTGAGCGGTTCGCCAAGAGCGAACGTAGGGAAAGTAAACGCAACTAGCTTGCGTAACACTGGTAAAGTACCTTGTGTACTTTATGGTGGAACAGAACAAGTACACTTTAGTGCTGAAGAAACAGGATTTAGACACATCATCTACACACCTGAAGTTTGTTTTGTTGAAATTGACATTAACGGTAAAAAAACTAAAGCTGTATTACAAGAAGCACAGTATCATAAAACAACTGATAAATTATTACATGCCGATTTTTTAGAAATTGTTGCCGGTAAACCAGTAGTAATGAACGTGCCTGTAAAATTAAAAGGACAAAGTGAAGGTGTTAAAGCAGGTGGTAAATTAAACTTTAAACAACGCATGCTTAAAGTAAAAGGTTTAGCTGATAAATTACCTGGGCAAATTGATATCGACATTACAAACTTAACAGTTGGTAAAGGTGTATCAGTTGGTGATATTAAAATTGATGGTGTTGAGTTGTTAAACCCTAAAAACATTAGTGTTGTTAGCGTTAACATGTCTCGTGCCGTAGTTGAAGAAGCTCCTGCTGCTGCTGCAAAACCAGCTGCTGCCGCTGCTGCTCCGGCTGCTGCCGCTGCCGCTGCAAAACCAGCTGCAAAAAAATAATCTATAATTTACTTATTGCAAAAAAACCGTTCGTAAAAAGACGGTTTTTTTGTTTATATTTAGTTAGGTTTTTGTCCGGGTGTTGGAATTGGTATACAAGTACGTTTGAGGGGCGTATGTCGCAAGACGTGAGGGTTCAAGTCCCTTCCCGGATACATGGTAAAATTAAGTCTTTCATTTCTGAAAGGCTTTTTTGTTTTTAAGTTGCCACATAAAAAACTTGCCGCAAAGTACAGCTGCAAAAAAGTGGCTGCTTACGAATGCCTAAAAAATAAATGTATTAATTTAGATACATTATGTATGCATTTAAAGAGTAAATGTATTGATTTAGATACATTATGTACTCATTTAAAGAGTAAATGTATACTTAAACCCACTTTTGTACTACATGATGTGTACATTAATACACAGAGTAGAGTAGAAGAAACTAAAGTAGATGAAAGTAGAGAAGATAAAACTAGACCAGAAGAAACCAAACCAAACGTTCCGGTTTGGGAAGATTTTCAAACTCTAATTTTTTAATTAGTATGAAGTAACCTTTAGTATTTGTACACTAAAGCTTTAAATACAAATTACACGGCGGCAGGTTTAATAATAAATAAATTCTCTTGTAGTAATTGAGCTAACCTTATTGGTTAAAATGGTAAACTCTCCGTTTGCAATTACCGATTTTTTAGTCCAATTGCCGTACTTATCATATTCATAATTAAATATTGTCTTTTTTTTCAAACTTTTATCTGCTTTATACAAAGCAATTTCTATAATGTTTCCGTAACTATCATATTTATATGTTTTTTTGCTTGCCTTATTATTAGATTCATCATCCGTTTGCTTGCTAAAATTTTCTTCCGCTTTATTTCCTTTGTCATCGTAAGCATAAGTTGTTTTGCTTTTTAATTTATTGCCTTTTTTATAAACATAACGCTCAATTTGATAGCCGCTTGTATCATACACATAAGTGAATTTGCTTTTTATTTTGTTAGCGCTTAACCTACATTGTTCTATTAAATTTCCTTTTGTGTTATATTTATATAACCATCTTAAGTTTGAGTCATTTAAATTTTTTTCAATTAAATTTTCGGCACCATCATATAAGTACTTAGTTTTATTTACAACAGAATCTTTACTTATTGAGTTTATGTTTTTTTGACAACAAGTTTCCTCGGTTCTATTTCCATTATCATCATATTTATATGTGTATTTTCGGCGCAATTCAACAGGTGGCACTAACCTGTCGGTTACCGTATCTCTATGATAATGTAAACTGGTTGCATTTACTACATAACGTAGCAAGGTTATTAAATTACCTTTTACATCATATATAAAGGTGTCTCTTGTTAAACCTAAAACATGAGTGGTTAAACTCCCATTTTGGTTGTAGCTTGAAAAACCTACATAATTCCCCTTAGTGTTAATTGATTTAAACTGTAAATTAACTTGTTTTACTCTACCAATTAAATGGTCTTTTTCCCAATCGGTTTTTTGACAAAAACAAAAAACAGGCAACAGCAAAAACAATATTGTATGTATAGGATTCAACCTCTTCACCTGTCAAATGTAGTAATATAGCTGTATAATTTACTCTTATCGAATCTTAAAAAACTACAAATATTTTGCGCCAAAATCTATCTTAATCAACTAACTTTACACCGTGGATTTTAAACTAACATCAGAATATCAACCAACCGGAGACCAACCACAAGCCATTAAAGAACTTGTGGCAGGTTTAAAAAGCAATGTAAAAGACCAAGTGCTTTTAGGTGTTACAGGGTCGGGTAAAACATTTACGGTAGCCAATGTAATTAATGAGGTTAACCGCCCTACCCTGGTGCTTAGTCATAACAAAACGTTGGCGGCACAATTGTATGCCGAGTTAAAACAATTTTTTCCTGAAAACGCGGTTGAGTATTTTGTGTCTTATTACGACTACTATCAACCCGAAGCTTACTTGCCTACCACGGGTACTTTTATTGAAAAAGATTTAGCCATTAATGATGAAATTGAAAAACTGCGTTTAAGTGCTACCTCATCTTTACTATCAGGCAGACGAGATGTTATTGTGGTTTCATCTGTATCATGTATATACGGTATAGGTAACCCGCAAGAGTTTAAAAAGAGTTTAGTTGATATTAAAACAGGGCAACGCATCAGCCGTAATAAATTTTTGCACCAACTGGTACAGGCTTTATACTCGCGTACTACCGAGGAGTTTTCTCGTGGTAGTTTCAGAGTAGTAGGCGATACGGTAGACATTAATCTTTCGTATGCTGATTTTTCGTTACGTGTTTCTTTTTTTGGCGATGAAATTGAAAGCATCCACACCTTTGATACCGGCTCGGGTAAAAAAATAGAAGCCTTTAAAGAATACATCGTTTATCCTGCTAATATGTATGTTACTGCACCTGAAACCATGAAAAAAGCCATGATTATGATACAGGATGATATGATGGCACAGGTGCAATATTTTTCAGATAACGGAAGAGCTATAGAGGCCAAGCGTTTAAAAGAACGTGTTGAGCATGATTTAGAAATGATGCGCGAGTTGGGCTATTGCAGCGGCATAGAAAATTACTCGCGTTATATTGATGGTCGTTTGCCGGGCATGCGCCCCTTTTGCTTGTTAGATTATTTTCCGAAAGATTTTTTATTTGTAATTGATGAAAGCCATGTTACCATGCCACAAATACATGCCATGTATGGCGGCGATTATTCGCGCAAAGTAAATTTGGTTGAATATGGTTTTCGTTTACCGGCGGCAATAGATAACCGCCCCTTAAAGTTTGAAGAGTTTGAAAGTTTATTAGGGCAAACCATTTATGTAAGTGCTACCCCTTCTGAGTACGAATTAAAAAAAGCTGAAGGCGTTATAGTAGAACAATTAATTCGCCCTACGGGAATTATAGACCCACAGATAGATGTTCGCCCTTGTTTGAATCAGGTAGATGATTTACTGGAAGAAATAAATAAAACCATTGAGCGCGATGAACGTGTTTTAGTAACAACGCTTACCAAACGTATGTCAGAGGAACTTGCCAAATACATGGCAAAACTAAATATACGTTGTCGTTATATACATTCCGACATTGACACCTTAGAGCGTGTTGAAATTTTACGTCAACTACGCGAAGGCATAATTGATGTATTAATAGGCATAAACCTTTTACGAGAAGGGTTGGATTTACCCGAAGTTTCATTAGTAGCCATTTTAGATGCCGATAAAGAAGGTTTTTTACGCAACGTAACATCGCTTATACAAACCACAGGGCGTGCGGCACGTAATGTAAACGGACGCGTAATTATGTATGCCGATAAGGTTACCGATAGCATGCAGTTTACGATTGATGAAACACAACGTCGTAGAACAAAACAAATTGAATATAATTTTAAACACCACATTACCCCTACCCAGGCAGGCAGAAAAAAGAAAGATGCTTTCTCTCCTACCGAAGTTACGGTTGATGGCAGATTAGTAAAAGCTTACACCGAAAATTTTGACACCAGCTTAGCGGCAGACCCAGTTGTGCAATATATGAGCGAAGGCGAATTAAAAAAACAAATAGGCCATTTAAAATCAGCTATGCTGCGTGCATCTAAAGAATTAGATTTTATAGAAGCTGCTCGCCTGCGTGATGAATTATACGTACTTGAAAAACTACTGAAAGATAAAGAGTAGCATGGAAATTCATTCTAATTTATTGAGCGATGTTATAAAATTCTATAAAAAAGAATTGGCCGATATTTATACCGAAAGTGAATTACAAAACATTTGCAATTGGATTTTTGAGAAGCAATTAAATTTAAGCTCATCTCAACTAATTTCAAATTCGACAATCCGCGTAAACCAGTCAGATTTAATTTTATTGGAACAAATGTGCTTTAAATTAAAAGAGCACAGCCCCGTACAATATGTGTTGGGCGAAGCCGAGTTTTATCGCCTGAAATTTAAAGTAAATAAAAGTGTGCTAATTCCTCGCCCCGAAACAGAGGAGTTAGTAGATATAATTATTAAAAAATTTAAAACCCAAGCTTCGCTTAACATATTAGATATTGGCACCGGTAGCGGTTGCATTCCAATTTCTATCAAAAAAAATATACCCAGCGCAAATGTTTATGGGTTAGATGTAAGTGATGATGCACTCAAAATTGCTAAGCATAATGTCCTTCAAAACAAAGTTGATGTTAACTTGTTTAAAGCCGATGTTTTAGCTAAGAATATTGCCGGCCTTATTTTGCATCAAACAAAAAACCAAAAAGTTGATATTGTTATTAGCAACCCTCCTTATGTATTAGCTTCAGAAAAAGAAGGCTTGCATAACAGAGTAAAAAACTACGAACCTCATTTAGCTTTGTTTGTTGATGATGTTGACCCCATTTTATTTTATCGTAAAATAGCCGAGCTGACAAAAATCATATTAGCCGAAAAAGGCATGTTTTATTTTGAATGCCATACCGATTACACCCAAGCCGTTTTTCAATTATTGGTTGATGATGGCTTTAAAAATGTGAGCTTACTTAAAGATATGGCGGGCTTAAATCGTTTTGTAAGCGCAGTACGTTAATTTTCAACTATTAACAAAGCCCTGTTTAAAAAAACAAATTCCGTAGACGAATTGGCGTTTCCTTAGTACTAAATTTGTTAGTGTCGTAAATAACAGTTAATTTTAGCGTAGTTTAAAACAATTTATATGGATAGAAAGGTTACTATCAACAAGTTACTAACGGTTTTGTTTTTTCTGTTAATAACAATTACGGCAAAAGCTCAAGACGAGACAGAGAAAGTTAAACACCTGCCATCTATTATGTTAGGGGTTAGTGGTCAAAAATATATGGGCTATATTGGCAGTCACACCAATGTTAACCCTTTACTTGACACCCGTTTAGGCTATTTTTTATCAATAGAACAGCGTTTTGGTAAGGTTTTGGGTCTTGAACTGGTAGGTTCGTACGGCAAATTAGCCGGCACCGATAACCAAACCTTTTCTTCAAATGGGGTTGTTACCCAGCAATATTATGGAAATATACAAGCCCAAGTTATGCAAGCACAATTAATGGTTGTGGCTAATTTTGATGGCATAATGAAATCCGACCCGGCTGTTTCTCCCTTTATTAAAGCCGGTATAGGCTATATGATGTTTAACACGTATAGCGATTTACAAGATGCTACCGGAGCTAACTACATATATCAACCAGATGGCTCTATAATGGCTCTTCACAGCGTTACAGTTAATAGTGTTACAACTACCAGTTTAGTACCAACCAAAAGAGATTATACTTACGAAACTAAACTAGCTACAAATGGGCAATCAGGTTCTTTGGTTGTGCCAATTATGTTGGGTTTAGACTTTAATTTTGGAAAACACATGAGCAGTATGATTGGTGTAGGCTACACAATGTGTTTATCTAATTGGATTGATGGTTCGGGGCAAGGCTCTGCAGCCTTTATTAGTGCTAATGTAGGTTTACGTTATGAGTTTGGCAAAAAGACTACCGGCGGACCAGAAGATAAATATAAAGATGTAGATTTTTCTTCTATCGATCATTTAGATGCTGATAAAGATGGTGTACCTGATGATAAAGACATGTGTCACGGAACTCCGAAAGGCATAAAAGTAGATGAAAAAGGTTGTCCACTTGATGCTGATGGTGATGGTGTACCTGATTATTTAGATCATGAGCCTAACACCGCTAAAGGCAATAAAGTAGATGGCTTTGGTGTAACAATTGATGAAAAAGCATTAGCTCAACATCAAAAAGATTGGGAGAATGAAGCACCTGAGCGTAGTAAAGAGTTTAACGTAAAACCAAGTGCCGAGTATCTTAAAAAAGTGGAAGAAGCAGCTAAAAAAGCTAACCAAGGTAAATTTAACGCAAGTAAAATTCCTGTTGATTTAAGATCGGCTGATATTAATAAAGATGGTTATATCTCTGCAGATGAGATAACTAAAACCATAGACTCTTTCTTTGAAGGAACCGGTGATTTTACCGTAGAAAAAATTAATAAACTAATTGATTTCTTCTTTGAACAATAAAAAACCCTAGCACTATATGAAATATATTATCGTATTTATTAACGCTTTAGCCATAGCCATTTATCATTTAATTTTTGGAGACCCTGTAAGCGTTTCGGCTAAAATACCAGGTAATATAGAAGCAGGAAAAGATTTTGTTATAGAAATTACGGTAAACAAAGCTCAAGTTGCAGGTTTTGCTAAACTACAGTTAGAAATTCCGCCGGCATTTGTAGCTAGCGAAGTTGACAGCAAAGGTGGTAGTTTTTCAGCATCGGGTAGAATTGTAAAAATTATTTGGACGTCTGTTCCGTCGGATGCAGAGTTACTTATAAAAATGACTGTTTCTGTTCCTGCAAATGCTACCGGAGATTTAGCTATAAAAGGTAAATTTTCGTACATAGAAAACAACGTAAAACAAGAAACCGAATTTCCTGAAGTGCCTATAAAATTAGGAGGCGCTGCCCCAGCAGATGTAGCCAGTCAACCCGCTACCAATACACCAACTCAACCTGCTACCGATGCATCAACCCAACCGGCATCAGACGTAGCAAATCAACCTGCTGCTGAACCTGTTGCTACAGGCGAGCCAGTTGCTACGCCGGCAACAACTTCAACAGAATCTCAAGCATTTTCAAAACCAAACGAACCGGATGCAGCTGTTGCAGTTAGCAGAAAAATTACAGCTTTAGATGGAGCTAATAATTTTGAAGTTAATGTAAATATTAAAAAAGGTGCTATTAAAGGCTTTGCTAAACTATCTGAAAAAATTCCGGTAGGATATAAAGCTGAACAAGTAAATGTTTCAGGTTCTTCATTTGCTTTTGAAAACGGAGAAGCTAAATTTATTTGGACTTCGATTCCTGCGGCTGAAGATATAGCTGTATCGTACAAACTTGTACCTGATGGCGCAAGCATTCAAAGCCCATCGTATATTGAAGGAAGTAAGTTTTCTTATATAGAAGGTGATCAAACAAAAAAAATAGCCTTAGACAGACAAGAAGTAATTGCTGACGGGCAAACAACCGCATCAAGTACACAAACTCAAACCGCTACCGAGCCGGTTGCTACTAACACAACACCTGCCGTTGATGTTAACGCTGTTGCAACCGAAGTTGCTAAAGAACCAGTTACTACTACTGAAACAGCAGCTACTACAACAGCATCGGCACCTAAAAACGGAAACATACATTACTCAATACAAATTGGTGCTTTTAAAAATGGAGTAAGCGCAAGTGCTTTAGGCAGAAAATATTCGTTAAGTGAAACTATTAAAACCGAAATGCAAGATGGTTTTACCAAATGTATACTAGGTAAGTTTGATGAGTATAAAACAGCTCGTGATAACCGCGAAACTGTTAAAAACAAAGGCGTATCAGATGCTTTTGTTACAGCATACAATTCTGGTAAACGTATCACGGTGCAAGAAGCGCTAATGGTTAGTAACCAAAAATGGTACAAATAAGTTGCTGAGTTATTAGTGATTTTAGTACTTTTGAAAAACTACACGTTAAATGCTAATTGGTATCAAAAATATTTTTCTTTTTATAGTATTTATACTAGTTTTCGCGGTAAACAGCGTTGCGCAAACTAATACTGATACAACCACTAACCCACCACGTTTAGGCGATGTTTTTAAACCAACTATTGGTTTTGGTGCGGGTACATTGTCTTATTTCGGCAACATTTATTCAAAAGGGCATCAACTTCAATCGTTAACTCAATCTCGCATCGGGTTCGATTTAAACTTATCGCAACCGCTTACCAAATCTCTTTATCTTAATTTTTATGTAATGTTTGGTAAGTTGGGTGCAAACGAACGCTCTGCTACACCTTCACTTAATCAAAATTTTCAATCGCAAATTAACTTAGGTGGTGTGCAGCTGATGTACGATTTTTCTAACTTCATAAAAAAACAAACTAATATTCGCCCTTATGTACTAACAGGTTTTGAAGGCTTTGAATTTCTTTCTAAAACAGACATGTACGATAAGCATGGCAACAAATATTATTACTGGAGCGATGGTACTATAAAAAACATGGCACAAGGTTCAGTTGGTTCTCAAAACGCAACAACCTTGGTACGTGATTACACCTACGACTCTGACGTGCGAGAACTTAATAAAAATGGATACGGCAAATATCGCGAAAGCTCATGGGCTATACCGGTTGGTGCAGGCTTTACCATGAATGCAGGCGAACATATTAAATTTAGAATGGGTGCTACTATGCACTTTGCATTTACTAATCATATTGATGGCGTAGGAAGTGCTAAAAATGATAAGTTTTTAATGTTTGCAGCATCGGTACATTATGATTTGGTTACTCGTAAAGGAGCAGGAGGATTAGATACATTACCAAGCAACCACTACGATGGCATTGACTTTTTAGCCATTGATAACGGAGATGAAGATGGGGATGGTGTAAAAGATTTTGATGATTTATGTCACGGAACTCCGGCTGGTGCAAAAGTAGATGTACATGGTTGTCCGATAGATGAAGATAAAGACCTTGTAGCCGATTATAGAGATGAAGAATTGCCAACTGATACCGGTAAAGTAGCCAACGATAAAGGAATTGCGATGACCGATGAAGACCACCAAGATTGGTATAATAGATATTATGATTCAACCGGGCAATTCTCTAAAGTGGTTGATTTGGGTGGACCTGTTGTAAATGGAAAAGCACCAATTGTAGATACTAAAAAAAGTCAAAAAGATTATACAGTTGAGTTAGTTCGTTACAAAGGTGGCATTCCGCCCGATGAGATGGCTTACTTATTAAGCATAGGCGATATACGCTCTTTTAATTATAACGATACAACCGTAGTTTACGCTGCCGGTAGTTATGCCGATGTTAGAAAGGCGGTTAAAAGGCGCGACGAATATATTGGAGAAGGTTTAAAATCATCTGCCGTTGGTTATTTTAAAGGCGAAGTTTACACTAGTTTAAGTGAAGCTGAATTGGAAAAAGAAATTGCGGAAGCTAATAAAAAAGGTGCAGTAGATAATAGCAGCAGTGCTAATGAAAGTGCAGCAGTAAATAAAGGAATTATTTACCGTGTGCAGTTAGGTGCTTACAGAAATAAATTATCGCCAACTATGTTTAAACATGCAGGTAAGGTAATTGAATTAAAAACAGAAGATGGTTTATATAAATATGCATCAGGCTCTTACAAAACCCTTGCTGATGCAGCTGTTTATAAAGCTGAGCTTGTGTACGAAGGATACGAAGATGCCTTTATTACTGCTTACGAAAAAGGGAAACGTGTATCTTTAAGTAAAGCGGGTGCTACTTATGAAGATAAAAATTACAAAGAGAATTTAAATGAAAATGCCAACAACGTAAGTGCGGTAGATAAATCGTTAGTTAATTTTAAAGTACAATTAGGAGCTCTTAAAAAAATGGATGACACATCGTTAGATGAGCAATTAAAAGAGTTGAAAGATGTAGATAAAGAACCTACCCCAAGCGGTTTAATGCGCATTACAGCCGGAGAGTTTAAAGATTACAACGAGGCTGTTAAATACAAAAACACCTTAGCCGAAAAAGGCATTGTAGGCGCCTTTGTTATAGGAACTTTTAAAGGGCAAGTAATTTCTATACAAGAGGCTTTAGATTTATTGAAGTAATTCTCTCTTACATTATTGTAATAAAAAAGCCCTATACAATGTATAGGGCTTTTTTATTACTTATATATTTTACTACAAATACGTTTTTAGCAGTTTACTGCGCGATGTATGCTTTAAACGGCGTACTGCTTTTTCTTTTATTTGACGAACACGCTCACGCGTTAAATCAAAACGGGCACCAATTTCTTCTAAGGTTAACGATTGGTTACCGTTTAAGCCAAAGTATAAGCGCACCACATCTGCCTCGCGTGAAGTTAGGGTGTTTAAAGAGCGTTCTATCTCCTGACGAAGAGAATCTATCAATAACTCCTTATCAGGGCTTAAAGAGTCTTTTTCCTCCATTACATCATACATGCTGCCGCCTTCATCATTTATACTTAGGGGAGCATCCATTGATACATGGCGACCGCTGTTTTTAAGAGATTCAAAAACATCGCTAGGCATTAAATCCATAGTAACGGCAATTTCATCAGGTGTAGGTTCACGCTCTAATTGCTGTTCTAGCTTAGCATAAGCTTTATTAATTTTATTTATAGAGCCAATTTTATTTAAGGGTAACCTAACAATACGGCTTTGTTCTGCCAATGCTTGCAGGATGCTTTGGCGAATCCACCAAACGGCGTATGATATAAATTTAAAACCGCGCGTTTCGTCAAAACGTTGTGCAGCTTTAATTAATCCTAAATTTCCTTCGTTAATTAAATCAGGTAAACTAAGTCCCTGGTTTTGGTACTGTTTTGATACCGATACCACAAAACGAAGATTAGCTTTAACCAATCGGTCTAAAGCACTTTCATCGCCTTGTTTAATTTTGCGTGCCAGTTCAACTTCTTCCTCAGCCGTAATAAGATCAACCCTACCAATTTCTTGCAGATACTTATCAAGCGAAGCGGTTTCTCTGTTCGTTACTTGTTTCGTAATTTTTAATTGTCTCATAGGCTAAAAAGTTTTTGAGGTTTACAATACTCCTACGCACAAATATCAAAAAGGTTACAATAAATGTAGCCATTTTTTAATTAATTAAACATTTTATCAAAAAAATATTACACTTGCCTAACTAGGGGCTTTTTAACCGCTAAACTTGCCACTTTAGGCGAAAAAAATACCCTATTTTTGCAGCACTATGAAAAAAGTTAAAATAGGAACCCGTGGCAGCGAGTTGGCACTTTGGCAAGCTAACTACACAAAACAATTACTTGAAAAACAGGGATGTGAAGTTGAGATAAAAATAATTTCGACCGAAGGAGACCGCTCACAAGAGTGGAACACCAGTTTTGATAAACTGGAGGGTAAAGGTTTTTTTACCAAAGAAATTGAAGAAGCTTTACTTAAAAACGAAATAGATTTAGCCGTTCACTCGCATAAAGATTTACCAACTATTAGTCCGGATGGATTAATGATTGCAGGCGTATCTGACAGAGAAGACCCTAGTGACTTATTACTAATTCGTAAAGAATCTGTTGACGAAAAAGAAAAATTTAACCTAAAACAAAAAGCCATTGTAGGCACCTCATCATCGCGCAGAAAAGCGCAATTACTTGCTTTTAGAGATGATGTTGTGATAAAAGACATGCGTGGTAATGTACCTACGCGTATAAAAAAATTACTAAGTGGCGAGTATGATGCTATTATGTTGGCAGCAGCCGGTGTTGAGCGTTTAGAAATTGATTTGGGCGATAATTTAAAAGTAGTAAAATTAAGTCCGCAAGAGTTTGTGCCTGCACCCGCACAAGGTGTTTTAGCCTGGCAGATACGTGAAGATGATACAGCCCTTGAAATTTTAATCGGTAAAATAAATAATGAAGACGTACAAACGCGCATTAACCTTGAGCGACGTGTACTAAATTTATTTGAAGGTGGTTGCCAAATGCCCTTAGGTGTTTATTGCGAAACCGAAATGAACGAAAAAGACAAGTACATTTTTAAAGTTTGGGTTAGCAAGGCCGAGGCTTGGGATAAACAACCTGTACAATTATATTTTGAATCGGGTTTTGCCTATGAGTTACCCGAAAAGATTTTAGAAAAAATAAATAGTATTACTCCTCAAAAAGTTTTTATTACTAAAACTTTTAGAGATAAAGATTACTTAGAAAAAGCGCTTAAAAAATTAAACTTTGATGTAACTGCCAAAAGCCTAATTGAGTTTAAGCAAGTTGAAATGCATTATTTACCCATTAGCGAGTGGATATTTTTTAGTAGCAAACATGCGGTACGCTATTTCTTTAACCAAAAACCAAAAATTGGTAAAGTAAAATTTGGCTGCATAAGCAAGCAAACATCAGCAGAGTTAAGACAATATGGCCATCGTGCCGATTTTATAGGGCAAAGCACCGATACTAAAATGATTGGTAAACAGTTTTCATCATTAGTTGGTAGTGCCAAGGTTTTATTTCCTGTGCCTAAAGAAAGCATGCAAAGCGTACAACAACAGCTTAGCAAAAACACCATAAACTTAGTGGTATACGAAACACTTAAACAAGGCATAGTGGTTGATACAAAAACCAATATTATTGTATTTACATCGCCAAGTAATGTGGATGCCTTTTTTGAAAAAAATAAATGGCAAGAGCATTACAAAGCGGTAGCTATGGGCGAAGCCACCGAAACTGCTTTATACCGTAAAGGAGTTAGAAAACCTGCTAAGCCAATCACATTTGATGATTTGGGCTTAATGCATTGCATCCTGTCACTTAGTTAATTTGTAGAAAACTTAAAATACACATCCATTAATTTCTAATATATTTGCCAAAAATTTTTAAGATATGAGTAAAGGTCCGGTTTCAAAATTTATAGAACATCACTATCGCCATTTTAACGCAGCAGCCCTAATGGATGCCGCTAAAGGTTACGAAACACATTTAGCCGAAGGTGGTAAAATGATGGTTACATTGGCAGGTGCTATGAGCACGGCTGAGTTAGGCATATCGTTAGCCGAAATGATTCGTCAGGATAAAATTGCTATTATATCTTGCACAGGTGCAAACCTAGAAGAAGATGTGATGAACCTAGTGGCTCACTCGCATTACAAACGTGTACCAAACTACCGCGACCTTACCCCAAAAGATGAGTGGGATTTATTAGAAAACCATTACAACCGCGTTACAGATACTTGCATTCCGGAAGAAGAAGCATTTCGCCGTTTACAAAAACATTTGGTAAAACAATGGAAAGATGCTGAAGCAGCAGGCGAACGTTATTTTCCGCATGAGTTTTTATACCGCGTTGTTTTAAGCGGAGATTTAAAACAATATTACGAAATTGACCCTAAAGACAGCTGGATTGTAGCTGCGGCTGAAAAAAATATTCCAATTGTTTGTCCGGGTTGGGAAGATAGCACTACCGGTAATATTTTTGCCAGCTACGTAATTAAAAACGAATTAAAAGCAAACACCGTTAAAAACGGAATTGAGTATATGGTTTGGTTGGCAGACTGGTATCGCAAAAACAGTGGTGGCAAAGGCGTTGGCTTTTTCCAAATTGGTGGTGGCATTGCAGGCGATTTCCCAATATGTGTTGTACCAATGATGTATCAGGATTTAGAGTGGCATGATGTTCCTTTTTGGTCGTACTTTTGTCAAATATCAGACTCTACAACAAGTTATGGTTCTTATTCGGGTGCTGTGCCAAACGAAAAAATTACGTGGGGCAAGCTTGATATTAACACGCCTAAATTTATTGTAGAAAGTGATGCTACTATTGTAGCGCCGCTTATGTTTGCTTGGATACTAGGCTGGTAAGCCTATTTTCTTTACTTTAGCTTATAGTTAAAAAACTCATGAAGAAACTTTTTTACATAACTATAGGATTGGGCTTGTTTATTGCATTTAGTTGTAAAAAAAACACGCCAAGTTCGCAACCTACTCCTGCTCCTACATCAATAGGTAATTTAAGTGTTGATGGAGCTGCGATAAGTAATCTTGTCCATTCTTATTTTATGAATGGCGGTAACTTTGCGGTTATTGCTTATGGATCAAATTCTATCCCTGAATTACAAGTAACTTTTTCAGGCACAACAACTCCAACTTACGGAACCTACGCTATAACTACAGGTGCGGTTACTTATGGAAAATGCACCCTTACTTTATCAGATACCGTGGCCGGAACTGTATCAACTTCAACAGCCTCATCGGGTTATGTAAATGTAACAACATCGGGTACAGCACCCAATAACACACTTAGTTTTTCAAATATTACGGTGGCAGGTGGCGCAGGGCATCATACGCTCAACGCAACAATTACTTACTAACGTACTGTATTTTTTATGCAACCCGAAAAAAAATACCAATTACAACTTATAGAACCTCGCATAATTCGGCTACGTGTAATTGAGAATATAGAGATGGAACAGCAAGACGCTAAAGATATGATTGCAAATGCCGTTGCATTAGCTGAAGGACAAAATTATGCCATATTGTTTGATGCCAATACTAACGGTACTATTAGCTTTGAAGCACGAGAAGAATTTGCCAAATCAAAAAAAAGAATGGCGGCTGCCATTGTAACCAAATCATTAGCCAATAAATTGCTGGGTAATTTTTTTGTAAAATTTCATAAACCCGAATCACCATCGCGTATGTTTTCTGAAGAGCAAGAAGCTTTAGAGTGGTTGCGCGAACAAATAAAAGGTCGCTAAATTTAGGTTATAAATTAGTATCCATCCTTTTATAAAAAAAGAGATAGGTTATCATAAACCAAACAGAAAAAACCACACCTGCTATACTGGTAATTTCAAACGATTTGGTAATAATAAAAAACAACATCTTACAAAAAAAACTAATAGCGTATAACTCCATGCCCCAACGCTTAAGGTGCCACACACCTATAAAAGAAATAAAGGTTGCTGCTACAATTAAACCATAAATAGCAGGCATAAACACCCCTAGTTTTTTTACGGATGGAGAAAATACACCCGGAAATGTTACCACCACCCACAGAAAACCTATGACGCAAATTATGCTGAGTATAAGTGGGCGTTTCATTTTTTTAATTCACTTTATTGTCTGATGGCTTCTACCGGGTCCAATTGAGCTGCACTATAAGCAGGCACAAAGCCCGATATAATGCCAATTAAAAACGATATGGTTAATCCTAAAACGGTGTTAGATAAAGTAAGTGTTATTTCCATGCCAAAAGTATCGCCTGCAAAAATTGTTACAACCCAAATAATGAGCAAGCCCAACAAACCACCAATAAGTGAAAGAAAAATAGCCTCGCTTAAAAATTGAAATAATATAAAATAATTTTTTGCGCCCAAAGATTTTTGTATGCCAATTAAATTGGTTCTTTCTTTAACCGATACAAACATAATATTAGCTATACCAAAGCCTCCTACCAAAATAGAAAAGCCCCCTATTATCCAACCTACGGTGCCAATAACATCAAACAAACCATCAAAGCCTTTACTTAACACACTGGTTTCGTTTAAGGCAAAGCTATCTTCGGTGCCGGGTTGTAATCTTCTTTCAGCACGCAAAATACCGGTTAGCTCATCTTTTAATTGCTCGTTACTTACACCGGCTTTTGCTTTAACAGCAATGTAAGGCTCATTGCTTTCGGCACGCACATCTAAAATATTACGGATAAAGTTTAGTGGTATCATCACCTGATTATCCATGCTGTTACCCATCATGCTTTCGCCTTGTTTTTTTACAACGCCTATAATGGTAAACTTTCTACCAAACATTTTTACATCTTTTCCCAACGGATTTTCTCCCGAAGGGAACAAACCTTCTTGCACAGTTTTACCCAGTATAACTACATTTTTTGCATTGTCAGATTCTAATTGAGTAAAGTATCTCCCCTGCTCTATCTCAAAATTAGAAACCAAATTATAATCGGCCGATACGCCCGATATGATCACATTTTCTACCGAGTTACTAAAATACTGTACACGCTTTTTTGTATCAACTCTAAAAGCTGCTGCCTCGGTTGTTTTTGAGTTTTGAAGAATAGCCTCTAAATCGTCCACGCTGGCAGTTGGGCGCAGCATATATTTCCACCACGGATAATCGCCCCCAAATGCCCAAGGCCATTTTTCTACAATAACTACATTGTTACCCAGCGATTCTATACTTCCTCTAATATTGTTTTCTAAACTATCGGTAACGGTAAAAACAGTGATGATGGCAAAAATGCCAATGGTAATTCCTAATAACGATAAAAAGGTGCGCAGTTTATTTGCCAACAACGATTGCGAGGCAAAAAAAACACTCTCTTTAACTAATTGAAAAAATAAATGCACCGTTATATCCTTACAACAAAAGTAAACTATTGTAGGTGGTATAAAAAACCGCCCACCCTCGTTTATATGCTCTTATGGAATTTTTACCGAAGCAACCGGCTCTTTCTTACGCTCGCCCACCTGTTGGCGCCACATTGCGTAATACAAACCTTTCAGCTCAAGTAAATCATTGTGTTTGCCTTCTTCTATAATTTTACCGCGCTCTAGCACATAAATTTTATCAGCATTCATAATGGTTGATAAACGATGGGCAATCATTACAGTTATCTGTTCTTTTTTGCCTGATATATCGCGTATAGTCTCCGTAATTTCAACTTCGGTTAACGAATCTAAAGCAGAAGTAGCCTCATCAAAAATTAAAAGTTTTGGGTTACGCAACAAAGCACGCGCAATGGATAGGCGTTGTTTTTCTCCTCCCGATATTTTAATACCCCCCTCGCCTATTACAGTATCCAACCCTTTATCGGCACGGCTTAATAAATTATTACAAGCCGCTTTTTGCAAAACACTCATACACTCTTCCTCGGTTGCATCGGGTTTTACAAAAAGTAAGTTTTCTTTTATGGTGCCTGAAAATAATTGTGTGTCTTGCGACACAAAACCTAACTGCATGCGCAACTCATCTAAATTAATGTTGCTTGCTTTTTTATCATTATACAAAATAGTGCCGTTTATAGGATGATAAAGTCCCACCAATAATTTAACTAAGGTTGTTTTACCTGAGCCCGACGGACCAACAAAGGCAATGGTTTCTCCTTTATTGATGTTAAAAGAAATATTTTCTACGGCACTTGTGTTTGCCGTTCTGTGCTTAAATGAAACATTATTAAATTCTAATTTTTCTATAGCACCTAGTTCATCAGGGTTAGCAGGTTTTACTTCCACAGGAGTGTTCATCAGCTTTTCAAAATTGCTAAGCGATGCTTGTACTTCTCTATATGATGCTACGATGTTACCTAACTCCTGCAAGGGGTTAAAAATAAAGAAAGAGTAAAACGTAAGCGTTAACAACTGACCCACATTTATTGAATCTTTAAAAACTAAATAGTACAGTACAAAAACAAGTGTGGTACGTAAAAAATTAACTACGGTGCCCTGTACAAAACTTAAGCTGCGTATATAGCGCACTTTTTTTAATTCAAGGCCTAGTATTTTAGTAGTAATGGTGTTTAATCTTCCTATTTCAGATGTGGTTAAGCCCAAGCTTTTTACTAACTCTACATTTCGTAAAGATTCGGTTGTTGAGCCTGCCAATGCAGTTGTTTCGCCCACAATTTTTTTAGAAATAGTTTTAATTTTTTTGCTTAACAAATTGCTTATAAATGCAAGTATGGGGGCTGTTACAAAAAACACAGGGGCTATCATCCAATTAGCCTGCAAAGCAAAAATCAACACAAAGGTAAAACCCACCAGTGTTTGAAAAATTACGCTGATAAAAGAGGTGATAAATTTTTCGCAATCAGTGCGCACTTTTTGCAGCTTGCCTAAAGTTTCGCCGCTGCGTTGGTCTTCAAATTCCTGAAAGGGTAAATCTAAGGAACGCTGAATGCCATCTTGATACAATTGTGCACCGGTACGCTGAATGATTACACTGGTATAATAATCCTGAAAGTTTTTGGCAATACGAGAAACCAT
>DATHOW010000215.1:0-18608 GCA_035484495.1 Bacteroidia bacterium
AAAATATAAACCCGCCATTAACGCCGAAGAAATAAACATGTTGATGTATTCAGCAAATAAAAACGCACCTAATTTAAATGCAGAATACTCCGTATTGTAACCACCAATTAATTCGGTTTCACATTCTGATAAATCAAAAGGCGCGCGATTGGTTTCGGCAAAAGCACAAATTAAAAATATTAAAAAGCCAAGTGGTTGGTAAACTAAATTACACCAGCCTGCATCTTGCTTCTCAATAATTTCATGTAAGCTAAGTGTACCACCTGCTGTAATTACCAAGGCAATAATTGAGATGCCCATGGCAATTTCGTAACTAATCATTTGCGATGATGCACGAATTGCACCTAATAAAGAATATTTATTGTTTGATGCCCAGCCACCAATCATAATGCCATACACACCTATTGATGTTACACCCAGCACATATAAAATACCAATGTTAATGTCGGTTATTTGTAAAGGGAAAATTTGCCCGCCAATGCTTACATCTTTACCCCATGGAATAACTACACCCGTCATCATTGAGGTAAGTAAAAATAAACTCGGGCCTAAAATGAATAAGAATTTATTAGAAACGTTTGGAATAATTTCTTCTTTAAAAAACATTTTCCCACCATCGGCTAATGGTTGTAAAAGTCCGAAAGGACCCGCACGACTTGGACCTTTTCTATCCTGCAAAAATGCAGCAAACTTACGCTCCCACCAAGTTGAGTATGCTGCAACGCCCAATGAAATTGCGAAGATAACAACACACAAAATTGATTTATAAATTACAAATGTCAACATATACTATGGTCGTTTATCAATATTCATAAAACCTAATGCCTTTTGTTGTTTCATTACATCAACTTTTAATTTGTTTAAGTGTTCGTAATGATTTTGAGAGATGACCGATTGATGGCTGATTGGTGATGGCCCTTCAATTTCCCAATCCGATTTTTTCTTATGATCGAAACGGCACGAGTTGCAAATAAATTCTTCTGCTTCGCCCCACTGATCTTTACGCACTGTAACACGCAACACATCTTCGCCCTTAAACCACAAACGTACTTTACCACTGCAAGTTGGGCATTTACGGTGTGCTTCAACAGGCTTGGTAAACCAAACACGTTGTTTAAAGCGGAATGTTTTATCGGTTAAAGCACCCACCGGACAAACGTCAATTACGTTACCCGAAAAATCATTATCAATTGCTTGCTCTATATAAGTAGAAATTTCTGCGGCATCGCCACGGTTAATTACACCATGCACACGTCCATCAGTTATTTGCTCGGCAACTTTTACACAACGGAAACACATAATACAACGTGTCATGTGTAACTTAATATTTTTGCCTATATCAATCATATCAAACTCTCTACGTTTAAATTCGTAGCGAGTTTTTTCAGCACCATTGTTATATCCTAAATCTTGTAAATGGCATTCGCCTGCTTGGTCGCACACAGGGCAATCAAGCGGGTGATTAATTAATAAAAATTCTACCACACCTTTACGTGCCTCTAATACTTCGGGAGATGTAAAGTTTTGTACTTCCATGCCATCCATAACCTCTGTACGGCAACTTGCCACAGGTTTAGGCATGGGAGTTGGGTTAGCCGCGCTGCCTTTTGTTACCTTAACAATACAAGTGCGGCAATAACCACCACTTGTTTTTAGTTTGGTATAATAGCACATAGCAGGTGGTGCCACCTCACTACCAATTAAGCGGGCTGCCTGCAAAATGGTGGTACCTTTTGGTACTTCAATTTCAATTCCGTCTATCTTTACTTTTGGCATTATACTTCAACTAAATTATTTAAACGAAAATAATGTTTCACATCTTTAAATTCTTTCTTTTTGGCAACATCAATAAACTCTTGTTTAAAATGACGAATAGCAGCGGCTACAGGCCATGCAGCGGCTTCGCCAAGCGGACAAATAGTTTTTCCTTCTATTTTACTTTGTATATCCCAAAGCAATTCAACATCACTTTCGTTTGCTGTACCATTAATAAATTTCTGCAATATTTTTTCCATCCAACCTGTTCCTTCACGACACGGAGAACATTGTCCGCATGATTCGTGATGATAAAAACGAGTGAACGTATATAAGTTTTTTACAATACTGGTATCTTCATCCATTACAATAAAACCACCCGAGCCTAACATAGTACCTGTTTGAAAACCACCATCGCCCAAACTTTCGTAAGTCATTAAACGAGGTTCGCCTTTTGCGGTTTTTAAAATTAAATCAGTTGGAAGAATTGGAACCGAAGAACCCCCTGCTACTACCGCTTTCATTTTTTTTCCGTTACGAATGCCTCCACAATATTCTTCCGAATAAATAAAGTCTTCAACTGTAATGCCTAATTCGATTTCATATACACCCGGTTTATTAATGTGCCCCGATGCAGAAATTAATTTTGTACCGGTAGATTTTCCGATGCCAATTTTTGCGTACTCTTCGCCACCCATATTTACAATAGGTACAACAGCCGCAATAGTTTCTACATTATTTACCACCGTTGGGCAACCATACAAACCTGCTACAGCAGGGAATGGCGGCTTAATGCGTGGATTACCGCGTTTTCCTTCTAAGGATTCTAATAAAGCAGTTTCTTCTCCGCAGATATAAGCGCCGGCACCAACCTGCACATACATATCTAACGAGTACTCAGTTCCTAAAATATTTTGGCCCAGCATGCCTGCTGCATAAGTTTCTTTAATAGCAGCTTCTAAAATACGCGCCACATAAAAATACTCCCCACGAATATAGATGTAACAAGTTTTTGCACCCAACGCATATGATGAAGTAATCATTCCTTCAATCAAAGCATGCGGATGTCTTTCCATTAAGTAACGATCTTTAAACGTACCCGGCTCAGATTCATCGGCATTACAAACCAAATAACGCGCAACACCCTCAGGCTTTGCTAAGAAACTCCATTTTAATCCTGTAGGAAAACCAGCACCGCCACGGCCACGCAAACCCGATTTTTTTACCTCATCGGTAACCTGGTCAGGGCTCATTGTTCTTAAAGCTTTTTCAACCGAAGCATAACCACCATGTGCACGATACACTTCATACGTGTGAATGTTTGGAACGTGATCGTTATGTATTAAAAGTTTCTTTCCCATTATAATTTTTTAAATAGTATTATGGTAATCTAAATCCGTATAACTTCTTAAACGATTTTCGTTTTTATATTTTTCAATCAGGTTATCTACTTTTTCGAATGTAAGGTTTTCGTGATACGAAGCTCCGCACTGTAACATAGGTGCCGTGCCGCAAGAGCCTAAACACTCAGCTACTTTCAAAGTAAACATGCCATCTTTAGTTGTTTCGCCTACTTTAATATTTAATTTTTTCTCAATGTAACGTACAATGTCTTCAGCGCCATTTAACCAGCATGAACTTGTTTGACAAACCTCTAACGTGCATTTACCACCCGGTTTTAAATTGTACATACTGTAAAAAGAAGCTACTTCAAATACTTCGATAGGTTTAATATTTAAAACAGAAGCCACATAATCCATCACTTCTGGGCTAAGCCATCCACCAAATTCAGCTTGTGCAACGTGCAAAACAGGTAGTAAAGCCGATTTTTGTTTGCCCGCAGGATAACGTGTCATCATTTCCTGTACGGTAGCCATTGCCGCATCGCTAAATTTTATTTCGGCGCGTTTAGCTTTATCAAAATGTTGTGTTCCGTGTACTTGTGCTCCCATTATTATAATTCTTTACTCAAATATTTTACGCGTCAAGTTCGCCCGCAATTACATTCATACTACTCATTGTCAATATAGCGTCGCTTAACATGCCACCTTTTATCATTTCAGGATATGCCTGATAATAAATAAAACATGGTCGGCGGAAATGTAAACGGAATGGTGTTCTACCACCATCGCTAATTAAATAAAAACCTAACTCCCCATTACCACCTTCAACACAATGATAAATTTCTCCTTTAGGTACATCCATTTCGCCCATCACAATTTTAAAGTGGTAGATTAAGGCTTCCATGTTGTTATACACCTCTTCTTTTGGAGGAAGGAAAAAATCAGGAATGTTAGCATGTGTAGCACCATCAGGCATGTTTTTCAATGCTTGTTCAATAATGCGAAGTGATTGCCACATTTCTTCTTGGCGAACCATAAACCTATCGTACGTATCGCCCGCTGTACCAACCGGCACAACAAAATCAAAATCTTGATAGGAAGAGTACGGATTCATTACGCGCACATCATAATCAACACCTGCGGCACGCAGGTTAGGGCCTGTAAAACTATAGGCTAAAGCTCTTTCAGCCGAAATTGGTCCGCATTTAATAGTGCGGTCCATAAATATTTTATTGCGTTCTAATAAATTAGAAAATTCTGTTAATGCTTTAGGATACTCTTTTAGAAACGCACGAATTTTATCCCAGGTTTTTGCAGGAAAATCTCTATCAAAACCACCAATGCGACCAATGTTAGTAGTTAAACGTGCACCGCAAATGTCTTCAAATATGTCGTAAATTTTTTCTCTCCATTGAAACAAGTATAAGAAACCTGTTGTAGCACCTGTATCCTGTCCAATAATAGTATTGCAAATAATGTGATCAGAGATTCGAGAAAGTTCCATTATAATAACGCGCATATACTCAGCACGTTTTGGTAATTCTGCTTTAATCAATTTCTCTACTGTCATATGCCAACCCATATTATTTATAGGCGACGAACAATAATTCATTCTATCAGTTAGTGTGGTAATTTGTGCGTAAGGGCGGCGTTCTGCCAGTTTTTCGAATGCGCGATGTATATATCCAATAGTAGAAACGGCATCATGAATAATTTCGCCGTCCATTTTCAGCACGTTCTGGAAAATCCCGTGTGTAGCAGGGTGTGTTGGACCAAGATTCAGTGTAGAGTACTCTTTTTCCATAGTATCTGCACCTGGCGTGGTATCGGCAGATGAAACAGTATTTTTATTTGCTTTCTTACTCATTTATCAAATACTAATTAACGTCCGAACATTTTATCACTCTTATCTTCTCTTGCCTGATCTTCCAACGGATATTCTTTTCTCAACGGAAAAATATCCATCTCGTCTACGTTTAAAATACGTTTTAAGTTAGGATGCCCAACGAATTTAATGCCGTAAAAATCATACGTCTCACGCTCCATCCAATTAGCTGCTGGCCATAAATCGGTAGCCGTAGGAATTTCAGGATGAATCATTGGGAAAAATGTTTTTACACGTATGCGGTAATTTTTTTGCATGTTGTGCAAATGGTAAATAGCACCTAAATGTTTTTCATCTTCGGTTTGCATGCCGGTTAAATCGGTTAGAAAATGAAAGTTAAGTTCTTCATCTTCTTTCAAGAATTTTAAAACGTCGTGAATTTTTTCTTTATTAACTGTAAATACAGGATAGTCGTATAACAACTCCGCTTTTTCAACACTGTCATGAAAATGCTCGTGTAGTTTTTGGTTTACTTTATTTAATAGTTCTTCGTTCATATAGAAAATGTTATTCCATTCCGTAGCTATTCATTAAGCGCTTATACTCGGGTGCATTTCTGCGGCGTAATGATTCGTTTTTAGCTAGTTCCTGAATTTTTAAAATGCCTTCTATAACTTGTTCAGGGCGCGGAGGGCAACCAGGGATGTAAACATCAACCGGTATAATTCTATCTATGCCTTGTAAAACGCTATACGTATCAAAAATACCACCGCTGCTGGCACACGCACCCATTGATAAAACCCAACGTGGTTCAGCCATTTGCTCATAAACCTGACGTAAGGTTGGTCCCATTTTTTTGGCAATGGTGCCCATAACCATCAATAAATCCGCCTGACGAGGAGAGAAGCTTAAACGCTCCATGCCAAAACGAGCCAAATCGTAATGAGATGCCATAGTTGCCATAAACTCAATACCGCAGCACGATGTTGCAAAAGGCAGCGGCCAAAGCGAGTTAGCGCGGGCTAGGCCAATTACATCTTCTAATTTGGTGGCAAAAAAACCAGGGCCTTCAAGCCCTTCAGGGCTTTTAGCTATTTCTAGTTTTGTTCTTTGTATAATTTCTTTACTCATTTAAACCCTTTTAAATTGTAAATATTTTAATCTTCCCAAGTAAGTGCTTTTTTGGCGATCATGTAGTAAAAGCCAACCAATAATAATGCTACAAAAGAAAACATTTCTATAATGCCAACAAGGCCTAATTCTTTAAAATTTACAGCCCAGGGGTACATAAAAATTACCTCAACATCAAACAACACAAATAAAATAGCCACTAAAAAATATTTAATTGAAAAAGGTAAACGAGCGTTTCCTTCCGACTCTATACCACACTCAAAGGTGTCAAGCTTAATTTTTGTTTTGCGTTTTGGCCCAATAGCATGGGTTAAAAACATGGTAAAAGCCACAAAACCTGCGGCTACAATAAACATTAAAATAATAGGCAGATAGTCGAGAGGTGTGCTATTCATTATTTATTAGTTTAAAATAAGCACACAAATTTAGCATCTCATTTGATTAAAGCTAATTTTATTAGACAATTTATAGATTTTTTAAGACCAGCCATTTGTTAGTAAATAAAACGGTTATAGTTAAATTCTAACACCAATCACCAACACGTCATCAATTTGCTCATAAGCACCACGCCAGTCGGTAAACACTTTGCGTAAGTGCTGATACTGTTCTTCCATTGGTTTATTGGTTATCTCGGCAAAAGTACGTTGTAAGTTTGCCACCATAAATTTTTTGCCTTTTTCGCCACCAAACTGATCGGCATAACCATCACTAAAAATATAAATACAGTCGTCTTTTTGTAACTGAATAGTATGATTAGTAAACTGGCGTTTCACTTCAAAATCAAATTCTAAACCACCAATAGGGAATTTATCGGGTTTTATTATTTCGGCTTTATCGGTTGTATCTTTTCTATAAATCCAAAGTGCACGGTTTGCACCCGCATACTCAAGTGTCCTATTTTCTTTGTTGAACGAACACAGTGCTATATCCATTCCATCACGACGCTCAAATTCACCTTTGTTATGGTTAAGTGCTGTTTTAACACCTACATGCAGGTTATTTAAAATTTCGGCAGGCTGGTAAATGTGCTGTTCCCCAATAATTTCATTTAACAAAGAGTTGCCTATGATACTCATAAATGCACCCGGAACACCATGCCCAGTGCAATCGGCAGCTGCAAAAAGATGTTTGCCATCGCGGTTAGCAAACCAATAAAAATCTCCACTAACAATGTCTTTTGGCATATATAACACAAATGATTCAGGAAAATCTTTACGCAAGTTAGTAATGGCAGGAAGTAAAGCTTCTTGTATGTTTTTAGCATACTTGATACTATCCGTCATCTCTAAATTTTTATGTTCGATAGTTGCTTTTTGCTCTATAACCTCTTTATTAATGAGTTCTACTTTTTGTTTTTCCTCGCGTAATTCGCGTGTACGTGCAGCAACTTGCTTTTCTAATTTTACTTTATCGGCATATAATTTTTTTGTTTTATAGGAGTTGTAACCATATACAGAGGCTCCAACAATAATAACATACAATGTATATGCCCACCAAGTGCGATACCAAGGCGGTAACACTTTAAAAGTATATTGCAAAGGCTCTTTATTCCAAAAACCATCATTATTCATGGCTTTTAAATAAAAAGTATATGTGCCCGGTTGAAGTGACGAATAAGTTACTTCCGTTTTTGATGTTACAGGCACCCAATCGCCATCAACCCCATCTAGCTTAAATTGATATTGTACTTTGTTTGGGTTTGTTTGCGATATACCAATAAAATCTAATGTTACGTGGTTTTTACTATAAGGTAATTTTAAATCAACCGGTAAGCCAGATAGGGAATCTAAGCTCGCGGCATAAGGAGCCAAATCGGTTTTTTCGAAAAATATTTTTATGTCGGTAATTAAACAAGCAGGCTCTTGGTAGTTGGTTTTTTCAAAATGCGGATTAAAGGTTGTAACCCCTTTTACGGTACCAAACCATAGCCTACCCTCGTCATCTTTAATAGCCGAATTAAAATTACACTCTACCCCTTTTAAACCTTCTTCTTTACCAAGGTGTTTTATGTTTATCTTTTTGTTTAATAAAAAATCGTTGACTTGTATAGCATCTATCCCTTTATTAGTACCAACCCACAAACGGTTTTTATCATCAAAAACTAAAAAATAAACCTGATTAGAAATTAAACCATCCTTTTCGCCAATATTTACAAACTCTTTGTGATTATAATAAAACACACCATCTTCAGTGCCAAACCAAAGGTTTCCACTTTTATCTTTTACAATGTTATAAACCGTTTTATTGGTAAATTTATTTTTAGCATTAAATATTTCGGCAGATTTTCCATCGTATTTAATAACTCCGTAACTAACAGTTGCTAACCATAAACTATGGTCGTTGTCTTCAACAATACTATAAATAGCCATATCGGCAGCGCCTTTTAATTTATTTACAATATCAACCGGCTCTATTTTTCCGTTTTCGCCAAACAAAACAAAACCAATATCGGTTCCCATATAATGCTGTCCTTTTGAACTATGACAAATGGCGTAAATGTTTTGATAATCAGTATCGGCCCAGTAATTAGTAAACTTATTTTCATGATAAACGCTAAGTCCCGATTCTGTTCCAATCCAAAGTTTACCATCTTTATCCTGCGACATGCAATTAACTGTATTATCAATCAGGCTTTCTTTAGTGTTGTTTCTATTTATTGCAAATCGTGTTTTTTTTGTTCCGTTTATACAGAATAAACCATTATTGCGTATGGCAATCCAAAAGGTTTTATCTTTTGTTTCGTAAATACTACTTACATAATCTCCCGGAAGTCCATCTTTTTCGCTATAACTTACAATAGCCTCTGAGCTTAATTTACTTGCCCCAAAACCATTTGAACCAAACCATAAATTACCTTCACTATCAATGTGAGAAGATAAAATAAGGTTACCACATAAACCATTTTCTACTAAAAATTTTTGACAGGTAATTCCATTATATTTTACAACGCCTTCGTTAGTTGTTAACCACAATACATTGTTTTTATCTTTACTGATACTGGTAACGGCCATATACTCTAACGATATGCCCGCTATGCTAATTTTATTTAATTTTTTTGACGCCCCAACGCTATATAAGCCCGATACGGTACCTATGTAAACATTTCCTTTACTATCTTCATTAAACGAGCGGATAAAATTATCTACTATGCCCATTTTGCTGTCATACCAAGTATATGTGTTGTTAGTTGGCGAGTAACAACAAGCTCCGTTTTGGATGGTACCAAACCAATAATTACCTGCATTATCTTGATACATAGTAAAGATGGCCGAGGCAGCTAAAAGTTTATTTTCGTTTAATTTTTCGAGCTGACCTTTTGCATTTAAATAGCAAACGCCCAACTGTGTACACACCCAAATTTTTTCCGATTTATCAATTAAAACTTTGTAAACTATATTAATAGGCAAGCCATTACTGGTATCAAAACGAATATCTTTATACTTGCTTTTTATTTGTAAACCATCGTAAGTAGCAAAATATAGGTTTTGGTTTTTATCTTCAGCCATAGAGTAAACCGTGTTGCTGATAGAACCATTACTTGGAGCAAAGTTTTTAAACGTTTTGCCATCGTATTTAGAAACACCACCACCACCGGTACCAAACCAAATATACCCCTTACTATCCTGAAAAATGCAGTTAACCTGAGATTGCGCTAAACCATCTTCTACATTATAGTTTTTAAAGTCATAGGTTTGAGAAAAACCCACCGCAGCTACAAAAAGCAAAATTATATGTAGCCAAAGTTTACGCATGCAATGTTTGTGGCATTTTGGTGTATGAATGTTTTTTTATACAATCAACATAAAACTTTACTTTTTCTTTCTCGGTATCAGGATATAAACCATGCCCTAAATTGGCAATGTATTTATCTTTACCAAAGGCGTTAAGCATTTGCTTGGTTTGCTTTTCAATTTCATCAAAACCGGCATAAAGCAAACATGGGTCGGCATTGCCTTGCAGGGTTTTACCTGCACCAATAATTTTTCTGGCTTCTGCGGGATTTACGCTCCAATCTAAACCAACAACACTACACGTAGTATTTTTAATTTCGGCCAAAGCAAAGTGTGCATCTTTGGCAAAAATGGTAACAGGTACTTTTTTGCTTAGGGCATCGCAAATCATTGACATATACTTTAACGAAAACTCCTTATGCATTTCAGGTGATAAAACCCCTGCCCACGAATCAAATATTTGTATCAGATTAGCTCCGGCTTCAACCTGTGCCAATAAATAATTAATGCTGCTTTGGGCAATTTTTTCAAGCGTTTGATGCGCCAGTTTTGGCTGCGTATATAAAAACTTTTTTGCTTTACTAAAGGTTTTGCTTCCGCTGCCTTCGACCATATAAGCTAATAAAGTCCAAGGGGCGCCGCAAAAGCCAATTAAGGGTACACGATTATCTAATTGTTTTTTAGCCAAGCGAATAGCATCGTACACATATTGCAAGTTGTTTCCGTCGGTAACAATAAGTTTATCTACATCTTGTTGGGTTTCGATTGTTTTTTCGAACCAAGGGCCTTTGGTCTCTATCATTTGGTAAGGCAAGCCCATAGCTTCGGGGATAACCAGTATATCTGAAAAAATAATGGCGGCATCTACACCTAAAATATCTACTGGCTGAACCGTTACTTCTGCTGCTAATTCAGGGTTTTTTACGAATTCAATAAAATTTTTGCTTTTAGCTCTAACGGCTCTATACTCGGGCAACACTCTACCTGCCTGACGCATAAGCCACACCGGGGCACGCTCTACCTCTTCTCCTTTAGCCGCACGCAGCAATAAGTCGTTTTTTATCATCCGTTCAAAAATAAGATAAAAAACATATAATTTGCGGGTAAAGTGTATTTTTATTAGCTTGCATGTTTAAATTTGACAAATATGTTTTCGAAAACAAATAATAATGGCAAATCAGCCGATAGCACATCGGTTAACTTAATTGCATCGGGTACCACCATTACAGGAGATGTTAAAACAGAAGGAGATTTTAGAATTGACGGTACTTTGCACGGCACATTGGTAGTAAAAGGTAAATTGGTTATTGGGTCTAACGGACATATACAGGGTGAAATTGAATGCCAAAATGCAGACGTATCGGGCGAAGTAAAGGGTAAAATTAACGTAGCCGAATTGTTAGCTTTACGTACCACTGCACGCATTAACGGAGATATAATTACAGGAAAAATTTCTATAGAGCCTGAAGCGCAGTTTACAGGTAATTGCAGCATGGGTGGTATAGTAAAAAACATACAACATACGGCCGATGAGCACGCCTCAAGAAAAAAAGCCGTTGCGGCAAACTGATAAACCACAAAAAAGCTCCTTACAATATACGGGCATGGCTATACAAATGCTTGTGCCCATTGTTATTGGTTTTTTTGCCGGAATGAAATTAGACAACTATTTACAAAATAAAATCCCTTTTCTTACGCTTATACTTGGTTTAGGTGGTGTTGCTACCGGAATATATTTAGCTATTAAAGATTTTATTAAAAAGTAGTATGAAAAAATTGCTTGCCTTTGTTTTTATTATTACTTCGGTATTTGCTTACGCGCAAGACAGCACAAAAACTAAAAAAGTAAGTCGTTTTTTTATTGGGATAAATTTTTCACCTGACTATTGTTTTAGAACACTAAAAAATAATGATGGAAGTTCGCTTAGCAGCGAACTCATAAGCATCTATAATAAAGTAGAAACAGCCAAGTTTGGTTTTAGTACAGGCATTAACTTTTGTTACCTTATTACAACTCATATAAGCATTGACTTAGGCGCTCAGTATTCTAATAAAGGTTTTCAAGAAAAAGACGCTGAATTAACCTTTGGAAGTGCAATTGATAGAAGAAGGGGGTTTGTCTACAACACCAATAATTCATCTGTAACAGGTAAAATTGTTTACGCCTATAATTATTTAGATATTCCTTTAAAAGTAAATTTTGTTTTTGGTAAAAAGAAAGTTCGTTTTATTAGTAGTCTTGGCTTAACAACCAACCTACTTATTAATTCAAAAAACATTTTTATTGGGAAAGATAATACAGGAAAGTCTATTGAAAACAGCAGTAGTACAACCTCTACTTATAATCGAATAAACCTTTCACCTAACGTAAGTTGCGGTATAGATTACAAAGTAAACAACAAAATGTTTTTTAGAATAGAGCCTACTTTTAGATACGGCATTTTAAAAATGACCGATACACCTGTTACACAATATTTATGGAATGCGGGTTTAAATATCAGCTACTACTTTGGCTTGTAATTGCCTTATTAAATCATTTGTATATCTCTAACCACCAACTGCAAAGTGGTGTTTCCGTTGTAATGGTTTTCGGCAACGGTATAACAAATACTTAACGGCATTCTTTTTTGAAAGAAGGATAAAAAATCTCCCTTGTCAAAAGCAATAGCATGAAATTTTACAGTAGGGTTTTCTTGCTGATACAATTCAAGTTTTAAATGATTAGTGCCCACAACCCTTACCCAACCTGTATCTAATACATTATTGGTAACAAATACGGGTGTCATGTTTTCCGGTCCGTGTGGCGCAAATTGTTTTAGCACCGAAAAAAATTTGGGCGTAATTTCATTTAAATGAATGTTTACATCCACATCAATTTCAGGAATTAAATCATCGTCAGCAATTGTTTTACAAACCTCGGCTTCAAAACGTGCTACAAATGTTTCTAAATTTTCAGGCTTTAAACTTAATCCCGCAGCATGTCGATGCCCGCCAAATTGCTCCAATAAATCAGAGCAAGCATCAATGGCAGTATGTATATCAAAGTTTTTTACCGAACGTGCAGAACCCGTTAGCATGCCATCAGATTTTGTAAGCACTATTGTTGGGCGATAATATTTTTCTATCAAGCGTGATGCTACAATGCCTACTACGCCTTTATGCCAACTCTCGTTAAAAACAACCGTAGTTTTTTTTGCAATCAATTCAGGGCTAACATCAATCATCTCAAGTGCCTGAGCCGTCATGCCTTGGTCAATTTCTTTTCGGTTGGTGTTTGTTTGGTTTATGTTGCCTGCAAATTTTGTGGCTTCTTCTTCGTCATCGCTTAATAAAAGCTCGGCGGCTCGCATGGCATGGTCTATACGGCCTGCCGCATTTATACGCGGGGCCAGCACAAAAACAACATCGGTTATGGTAACCTCTTTCTTTAAATTATTTAACTGATACAAAGCACGAATGCCTGCGCGTTTCATTTTATTAAGTTCTTGCAAACCAAAATAGCAAAGCACTCTATTCTCGCCATTAACCGGCACAATATCTGCTGCAATACTGATGGCAACCAAATCTAACAACTCGGTTAATTCTTCAAAAGGCTTGTTTAGTTTGCTTTGCAAGGCTTGTGCCAATTTAAACCCAACTCCACAACCCGATAATTCTTTAAAAGGATACGGGCAATCTTTTCTCTTGGGGTCTAAAATAGCGAAGGCTTGTGGCAATTCATCGCCCGGAAGGTGATGGTCGCAAATAATAAAATCAACTCCCAATTTATTGGCATAATCAATTTTATCATTGGCCTTAATGCCGCAATCTAAACTAACAACTAAAGCATAATTATTTTCTTTGGCGTAATCAATTCCCTTAAATGAAATGCCATAACCTTCGGCATATCTATCAGGTATATAATAACCCGCCGTTGCATTAATAGACTTTAAATAACTATAAAATAAAGCTACGCTAGTTGTGCCATCTACATCATAATCGCCAAACACTAAAATTTTCTCGTTGTTTTTTATAGCAGTAATAATGCGGGTTACCGCCTTATCCATGTCCTTCATTAAAAAAGGATCGTGCAACAAACTTAACGAAGGACGAAAAAATGCTTCTGCCGAATCAAAATCATTAATGCCTCTTTGTAAAAGCAAGGTGGCATTAACCCTATCTGTATTTATAGCAGCGGCAAGCTCGTTTATTTTATCGGTATCAGGTTGTAGTTTTAATTTACGGCGCATGATTGATTTTATCGGGCATTGTGATAAACAGCCACAATATCATCATCATCTTCCATTTTATCAATCATAACAAGCACTTCAGCTTCTTGCTCGTCAGTTAACTCTTTATGGGTCGTAGGAATAAAAATTTTAGATGATTCTTTAATCTCTATTTTTTTATCCTCTAAGCCTTTTTGCATGTTACCAAATTCGGCAAAAGGTGTTTGAATAATTAAATCGTTATTCTCATCATCCCAGGTAAATTCTTCGGCGCCAAAGTCAATTAATTCAAATTCGGTTTCTTCTCTATTTAATCCAACCGAAGAGATTTTGAATAAAGCTTTTCTTTCAAACATAAAACTTACCGAGCCATTAGTGCCTAACGTGCCGCCATTACGGGTAAAGTACATGCGCACGTTGGCAACAGTACGAGTTGGATTATCGGTAGTACATTCAACCAGCACAGGAACGCCATGTGGCGCGTAACCCTCATAAATGGCTTCTTCGTAGCTTGAAGTATCTTTATCTGATGCGCGTTTAATGGCAGCATCTATATTTGCTTTAGGCATGTTTGCCGCCCTACCGTTTTGTATGCAAATACGCAAACGTGCGTTGGTATCGGGGTGTGGCCCACCGGCTTTAACGGCCATGGCTATATCTTTTCCTATGCGTGTAAACACTTTAGCCATTTTTGCATAACGAGCAAACATGGTGTGTTTTCTTTTTTCAAATATGCGTCCCATTTTTTATTAAATAGTTTTTTCCAAAATTAAAATAAATTGCGCAAGAACGGGTAGATTTTCTTTCTATTATAATTTGTACTTTTCAGTCCGAAATTTTATGGATATTTTTTGATGTTTTTAAGTCGACCTGTTGTTTTTTGGATACTGACTATAGCGGTAATAAACATGCTTATTATTTCGCAACTGGTGCAAGATGGCATGTTTATGGACGGCATGCTTTATACCGCGGTAGGCAAAAATTTGTCGGATGGTTTGGGCACTTTTTGGAATCCACATTTTAGTAAAATTAGTATGAGCTCGTTTCATGAGCAACCCCCATTGTATTTTGGTTTACTGGCTATATTTTATAAAGTGTTTGGTACCAGTATGTATGTTGAGCGGTTTTTTGTGTTTGTTTTTTACACACTAACCCTTGTTTACATTTGTAAACTTTGGGAAAAAATATTTATTGCCAATGCCAAAATAGCTAAACACACATGGTTGCCTGTACTTTTTTATTCGGTTATACCGGTTTGTTTTTGGGCATACACAAACCATGTAGAAGAAGTGGTTATGTGTGCCTTTGCAACAATGGCTATTTATTATGCATACATAGCTTTGTTTTTAAACGAAAAAATTATTTTAAATTTAGTGCTAAGTGGCTGTTTTATTTTTTTAGCCAGTTTAACAAAAGGAGTGCAAGGTTTGTTTCCTATTGGCTGTGCTGCTTTTTATTGGCTTGTAACAAAAAATAGTTCGTTTAAAAAGGCAGCTTTATACTCATTTATACTTGTTGGTGTGCCTGCAATTATATATGGTGTTTTAATTTTATGCAATTACTATGTGTATTTGAGTTTCGAAACCTATTTTACCAATCGTTTTGTAAAAACATTCAATAATTATTATGCTACTACCAATAACCGATTTGAAATTATAATCCGTTTGATTACCGAGCTTTTACCTATTTTTTCTGTCAGCATTTTGATTAAATTTTTTGCCAGAAAACACAAACTGCAAGATGAGAATGTTACCGAAAATAAAAAGAAATTATGGTGGTTATTATTTGTTGGCTTATCAGGTTCGTTGCCATTGGCTATTACTACCGAACAACGTGGTTTTTATTTAGTCACCGCGCTTCCTTACTTTGCGTTAGTTATTTCTGTTTGGTTGGCACCAACACTTATTTATTTGTTAGATAAAATAAAAATCGAAAAAACGGGTTTCAAGTTTTTTAGTTATGGCATGGCAGTTTTCTTTTTCGTTTCAATTGGATATACTGTTTCACAAATAGGTAATTTTAGCCGCGATAAAGATTTGCTTACAGATATATATGCGATAGGTGCCGTTGTACCTAAAGGTGAAATAATTAGTGTCCCAAAACAAACCTCGGATGAGTGGGACATACAAGGTTATTTTATTCGTTATTTTTACATTAGTGTGGATGGTACAAAAAATCAACATCCTTATTTTATGATGCAAAAAAATCTTCCGGATAGTCTTGTACCTGTGGGATACAAATTGTATCCATTAAAAAGCACTCGATTAAATTTATATACACTATCAACCACAGAAAAAAATAATTAAAACTCATGCAGAAAAAAATTTTATTGCTCGGCTCAGGTGAATTAGGCAAAGAATTAGTAATTGCTTTACAGCGATTAGGACAACACATAATTGCCGTAGATAGTTATGTCGGCGCACCTGCCATGCAAGTTGCGCACGAGTTTGAAGTAATTAATATGTTGGACGGCTATGCTTTAGATAAAATTGTTGCTAAACACAAACCACATTTAATTGTGCCCGAAATTGAAGCTATACGTACCGAGCGTTTTTACGATTACGAAAAGCAAGGCATTACCGTTGTGCCGAGCGCCAAGGCAGCTAATTTTACCATGAACCGTAAAGCCATTCGCGATTTAGCTGCTAAAGAATTAGGCTTACGTACTGCAAAATATAAATACGCAACAACCTTGGAAGATTTTACAAAAGCGGTAGAAGAAATTGGAATCCCCTGTGTGGTAAAACCTTTAATGAGCAGCAGTGGTAAAGGGCAAAGTGTTGTAAAAACAAAAGATGATATTACAAAAGCCTGGAACTACGCCATGGAAGGCTCACGTGGAGATTACAAAGAAGTTATTATTGAAGAGTTTATAAAATTTAACTCGGAAATTACTTTGCTTACCGTTACACAAAAAAATGGGGTAACCTTGTTTTGTCCGCCTATTGGGCATAGACAAGAGCGTGGTGATTATCAAGAAAGTTGGCAGCCCTGTGCTATTAGCGACACCGATGTAAAAGATGCACAAGACATGGCTGCAAAAGTTACCAAAGCGCTCACCGGTTCAGGACTTTGGGGAGTTGAGTTTTTTTTAACAGATAAAGGGGTTTATTTTTCGGAGCTTTCTCCTCGTCCGCATGATACAGGCATGGTTACCCTAGCGGGCACACAAAACCTCAGCGAATTTGAATTACACGCCCGCGCTATTTTAGGTTTACCTATACCCGAAATTACCTTGGAGCGAGTTGGAGCATCGGCTGTGGTGCTTGCCACACAAGAGGGTAAAAACCCTTCTTACTCAGGTGTGGAAGGTGTGCTGCAAAACCAGCTTACCGATGTGCGCATTTTTAACAAACCCACTACCCGCCCATACAGGCGCATGGCTGTTGTGTTAACACACGATAAAGTTGGTGCAAATGTTAACACAGTAAAAGATAAAGCCATTAAGCTGGCAAAAGAAATAAACATACTTTATGCTTCTTAATAAATTTGTTTTCTCTAAATTTATTACCTTGCCACTTTAAATTTTAAAATTATATCATCATGATACTAGGCGTTCCAAAAGAAACCAAAATAAAAGAAAACCGTGTAGCACTTACACCCGATGTGGTTAAAGACCTTGTAAAAAAAGGCTTTGAGGTTGTTATAGAAAGTGGTGCAGGGCTTAATTCATTTTATAATGATGAAGCTTATACTGCGGTAGGTGGCAAAATAGCTGATAAAAATGTTGTTTACTCAAGTGATGTTGTGTTAAAAGTTAATGCACCAACTAACGAAGAAGCTGCAAAGATGAAAAAAGATGCCATTCTGCTTTCGTTTATGTGGGCAGGTACAAGTCCTGAATTAATTGATGTGTGCTGCAAAGCAGGTATATCAGCTTTTTCAATGGACGCTGTACCTCGTATATCTCGTGCACAAAAAATGGATGCACTTTCTTCTCAGGCAAACTTAGGTGGTTACAAAGCAGTAATGCTTGCTGCCGATACAATAGGAAAAATTTTACCAATGATGACAACTGCAGCCGGAACTATTCGTCCTTGCAAAGTAGTTATTTTTGGTGCTGGCGTGGCAGGTTTACAAGCCATTGCAACCGCTAAACGCTTAGGTGCTGTGGTTGAGGTTAGCGATATCCGTCCGGAAACAAAAGAGCAAGTAGAGTCTTTAGGTGGGAAATTTATTGTGGTTAAGGGTGATGACTCTATTAAAATGGAAGGCGGTTACGTTAAAGGTGTATCAGAAGAATTTTTAAAGAAACAACAAGAGTTAGTTGCTAAGCACGTTAAAGATGCTGATATAGTTATAACAACGGCTTTAATCCCGGGTAAAAAAGCGCCTTTGTTAGTTACTGAAGACATGGTAAAATCTATGCGTTTTGGCTCTGTTATAGTTGATATGGCCGTTGAACAAGGTGGAAATGTTGTTGGTAGCGAATTAAATAAAACAGTACAAAAACATGGTGTAACTATAATTGGCGAAGGAAATTTACCATCCTTATTGCCTATGAATGCAAGCGATTTATATGCTAAAAACATGGCAACTTTATTGTTGCATTTAGCCGATAAAGATGCTTTTAAATGGGAAATGGACGAAGAAATTACCAAAGGCAGTTTAATTG
>DATHOW010000216.1:0-11923 GCA_035484495.1 Bacteroidia bacterium
GCTGCCAAAAGTAAAAGCAAGTTTTACAAGTGATACCATAGGCTGTTCGCCATTAAAAGCAAGTTTCATTAATTCTAGTCAAGGAGGAAACAGTTATGTTTGGCATTTTGGTGACGCTACCGCTACGTCAACCATCACAAACCCTATACATACATATACTAACACAACAAACAGTATAAAAACATATACAGCACAGCTAATTGCAAACAACAGTTTTAGTTGTGCTGATACAGCTATTCAAAAAATAACCGTTTATCCAAAACCAATTGCTTCTTTTAGTTTAAATGCAAGTTCAGGCTGTTCTTCCTTTACTCCAGTAATTAACAACCATTCCGTTGGAGATACAGGAGTTGTTTGGAATTTTGGTGACGGAGGGAATTCCATTTTAGCTAACCCCATTCACTCATTTACTAATACAGCTTTAATTAGAGATTCTTTTAATGTACAGTTAATTGTAACCAACGCTTTTGGTTGTAAAGACACTACAAAAAAATACGTATCTGTTTTACCTAAAGTAAAGGCAAGTTTTACCAGCGATACAATAGGTTGCTCTCCGTTAAAAGCGAGTTTTATTAATGCTAGTCAAGGAGCAAACGGCTATGTTTGGCATTTTGGCGATGCCTCAGCGGCATCAACCGCAACAAACCCTGTACACATTTATACCAATACATTAACTGTTATACAAACATTTACAGCGCAGCTTATTGCAAATAATAGTTTTAATTGTGCAGATACAGCTACACAAAAAATAACTGTTTTACCAAAACCAACCGCCTCATTTACTTTATCTCATGATTCGGGTTGTACATCATTTACACCTATTTTTACTAACACTTCTATTGGGGCGGCTACCGCTAGTTGGAATTTTGGTGATGGTACCATTTCTCCATTTGCTAATCACACTTTTATAAACACTTCTTTAACCAATCAAGATTCTTTTAATGTGCAATTAATGATAACAAATGCACCTTACAATTGTAAAGATACAGCTAAAAAATATGTGTATGTTTTCCCAAAAGTTGTAGCCAGTTTTTATGCCGATACGCCTATTTGTGCACCCGTAAATGTTGTTTTTCATAACACGACTCTAGGCTCAGCCATAACCACTTACACTTGGGATTTTGGCGATGGCTCTCCACTTAGCTTTTCTGTTGCTCCTTCGCACCAATACAATAATACTACGGGCAACACACTTTTTTATACCGCTGTATTATCTGCTTCAAATTCGTTCGGATGTTCTTCTACTTTCTCACACACGTACGATATTTATCCTAAACCAACTGCATTATTTAACCTTACTCCAACAGGGCCACAAATATATCCTGCAACAACAATTGGTTTAACAAATCAAACAGCCAATGCGGCATCATTTGCTAATAATTGGAATTTTGGCGATGGGCACACCAGTACACTGGTTAGTCCAACCAATCACACCTATAACACTTGGGGAACTTATAGTGTAACCTTAGTAGTAAGCTCAACCTATTGTAAAGATTCTATAACCAAAATAACCGTTATAAAACCACCACCACCAATAGCATCATTTAATGGTGGCGATAAAGGTTGCGCTCCGCTACAAGTTACTTTTCAAAGCACCTCGCAATTTGGCAGCAGCTATTTTTGGAATTTTGGCGATGGTAATACACAATCAGGTGCAGACTCTGTGGTTACTCATCAATATAATAATGCAGGCAGCTATAATGTTAAGTTAGTTGTAACCGGTGGCGGCGGAAAAGATAGTGTTACTAAGATTAATGATGTAATTGTTTATCCACTACCAACAGCCTTATTTACTATGCAACCAAGTACGTTATTAGTTACTGTTGGTATAGACCCACTTGTTTGCACTAATGTTAGTATGGGTGCAGCATCCTATATATGGAATTTTGGAGATAACACAGCCGAAGTAACTGATGTAAACCCAACTCATGTATATGAACAACCAGGTAAATTTGCCGTAACACTTATTGCTATATCAGCTAATGGCTGTATGGATACATTAAAATATTTTCCGTTGGTAACTGCTCGTACAGAAACTAATATACAGATACCAAACGCTTTTACACCAAGTCCGGCAGGGCCTTCATTAGATGGTGTTTATGACCCAACATCGCACGATAATGATATTTTCCATCCCAATGTAAGTGGCTTACAAACTTACGAGTTAGATATTTTTAATCGTTGGGGCGAATTATTATTTGTTACCAAAGATGTTAAAGTTGGATGGGATGGTTACTACAAAGGTAAATTGTGTGAGCAGGGGACTTATATTTGGAAATTAAAAGGCACAACATTAGATGGTTTAAGTGTTGAGAAAGTGGGAGACCTTACTTTATTAAGATAGATGAATTTAAAACAAAACATATATTTTATTTCTTTTGCTTTACTAATGGCCTTTTCGGGTTATGCGCAAAAAAACCACAGCAAACAGTTTAAAGAAACTTTAAATGATGCTGATATTTTATTTGATGCCGATGATTTTAAAAATGCCGAACAAAAATATTTATCCATCTATAAAGAAGACACAGCGAACGAGCATTTAAATTTAAGCATAGCCATTTGTAAATTTAACCTGAAAGAATTTCCTGATTCCATATTGCCTTACTTAATTAAAGTAGATAAAAGCAAAAATGCCGAAGCCCAGTTTTACGAAGCAAAAATTTATCATTTAGAACATAAGTTTAACGAAGCCATTGAGCATTACCGGAAGTATAAAAAATTTGACGAAAATAAACGGGACATAAAAAACACCGAAGTAGATAGGCTTATTGAAATATCAAAGCACGCTGCAGAGTATATGCAAAACCCGCATAAAGCAGTTATTAAAAATATGGGGGCAAGCATTAACACAAAATATGCTGATTATGTGCCCCTTATTTCGGCCGATGAGTCGGTTTTGTATTTTACATCGCGCAGACCAGGCAGCACAGGCGATTTAACTGATGCTTGGGGAAATTATTATGAAGATGTTTATGTTAGTTATAATAAAGATGGTGAGTGGGCAAATGCTCAAAACATTGGCGCTCCTATAAACACAAAAACGCATGATGCCTGCGTAGCCTTATCGGCTGATGCACAACAAATGATTATTTACAGAACTAGTGCAGATGGTTTAAGCGGAGATTTATACAGCACCGAAGCAACTACCAAAGGTTGGACTAACCCCGAAAAACTTGGGCCTCAAATTAACACGGAGTATAAGGAAGTAAGTGCTTGTTTTAGTCCGGATGGGCATTGTATTATTTTTTCGAGCGATAAACCCGGTGGCTTTGGTGGGAAAGATTTATATAGAGTTTTAAAGCTGCCAAACGGCAAATGGAGCTTGGCTACAAACCTTGGAAGCATCATAAATACAAAATATGATGACGACGCTCCGTTTATTAGTGTTGATGGTGCTACGCTGTATTTTAGTAGCAAAGGGCATGAAACCATGGGAGAGTTTGATGTTTTTAAAACTAAAATAAACGATGACTGGATATTTGACAAAGTAGATGATATTGGATACCCAGTAAACACAGTTGGAGACGATATATTTTTTGTGGTAAATGCGAATGCAAAACACGGCTATTATTCTTCGTTAAACGAAAACCCTACCGAAATTGGATACGAAAGTGAGGACATTTATTTTATTGACATGCACTTTAATGAATCGGATTTAGTAGTAAAAAAATGTTTGGCCTTATACAGTAAATCAGAGCGCCCGGTAGCAGCCAAAATAACTTTGGTTGATAAAGAAACCAATAAAGTAAGTGGTTTGTATCATAGTAATGGCAACACGGGTAACTTTATCATAGCCGTTAACCCCTATTGCAGCTATAAATTAATAGCAGAATATAAAGATTATGAGCCTGTAACAATTGATTTAGCGCCTGTTGCAAACCAACAGCCACTAAATTTAAATGAAGAAGATATTTTAAAAATTTTGTTTACTAAAAAACCTTGAGAAAAAAACTACTACATATATTTTTAATTTTTGTGGTTGCTTATTCAAAAGCACAAAACCCGCATTTTACCCAGTTTTATGCTTTGCCGCTTTATTTAAACCCGGCTTTTACGGGGCAAACTTATGAGCATCGTTTTGTAGCCGATGTTCGCGATCAATGGCCCGGTATATCAACTACTTATAAAACAGTTGCTGCAAGTTATGACTATAATATAGCATCAGCCAATAGTGGCATTGGTTTTACAGTACTTCAAGATAATTCGGGCACACCATCAATAAGCACTACGGTGGCTATGCTTTCCTATGCCTATCATTTTAAAATAAGCAAGTTTGCCGAAATACGAACAGGCATACAACTTGGGTACGGGTACAAAAGTATTGATTTAAGTAAACTTGTTTTAAACGACCAACTACATTATAACACTAACACTACTTTAGACCCTTTTGTAATGAATATGAATAACCATGTTGGGTATATGGATTTAAATGTGGGTGCCTTACTTAATTCAACCGATTATTGGTTAGGGTTTTCGGCGCAGCACCTTAACAACCCCAATACCTCTTTTAGCCAAGATGGTAATAATAAACAGCCTACAAATTTCTCTTTACATGGTGGTTACCGTTTTATAAAAGAAAAAAAGGGAAATCAACTGAAAGAATATTTTTCGCCAACCTTTAATTATAGGCACGAAAATAATTTTGATCAGTTAGATATTGGTGCTTATTATTTTAAAGCGCCTTTAAATTTAGGTTTGTGGTATCGCGGTTTACCGCTTAAACATTATGCGCCCGGTTATCCTAATGTTGATGCCATAAGTTTTTTAATTGGGGTAGATCTTGCTAAAACTGATATGCGTCTTGGTTTTAGTTATGATATAACACTTTCTCGTTTATCGGTTACTCGCTCCTTAGGCTCATTTGAATTAGCGATGATATACGAATATGCGAAGCGAAGCAGAAAAACCCGCAAAGTTTTAATTTCTTGTCCGAAATTCTAATTAAAACTCATTACGATTTAATTGACTTTGTTCGATGCAGTTCTCATAACCACCAATATGAATTTAATTATCTACTTTTAATAAAATTAAATTATGTCTAAATACGCAATAGCAATACATGGTGGTGCTGGTACTATACTTAAAAGTACCATGACAAACGAAAAAGAACTGGCTTATAAAAGTGCTTTGCAAGATGCTATTAATGCAGGCGAACATATTTTAAAAACTGGGGGCTCATCTCTTGATGCGGTTGAATTAGCTATAAAATCATTAGAGAATAACCCCTTATTTAATGCGGGCAAAGGTGCCGTTTTTACTAATACAGGTAAAAATGAAATGGATGCTTCTATAATGAATGGCAAAGATTTAACAGCAGGTGCAGTAGCAGGCGTAACTAATATTAAAAACCCTATTAGCTTGGCAAGAGCCGTAATGGAAAAATCGGAGCACGTTTTTTTAGCCGGCTTAGGTGCTTTAGATTTTGCGAAGAAAATAAATGCTGAATTTGAAAATGACGATTACTTTTTTGTGCAAATGAGATACGACCAACTTCAAAAAGCAAAAGAAAGTGATACGATGATTTTAGACCATACCGATGATAAATTTGAAAACGGTGAGAAAAAATTTGGCACTGTTGGTGCTGTGGCAATAGATGTGCATGGCAATTTGGCGGCAGGCACAAGCACCGGTGGCATGACAAATAAAAAATACGGCCGTGTTGGCGATAGCCCCATTATTGGCGCAGGAACTTATGCAAACAATAACACATGTGCCATAAGCTGCACAGGGCACGGCGAACTTTTTATACGCTCAGTAGTAGCTTATGACATTTCTTGCTTAATAGAATACAAAGGACTTACTTTAAAACAAGCCTGCGATTTAGTTGTGATGGATAAGCTGGTAAAAATTGGCGGTGAAGGCGGCTTAATTGCCATAGATAATAAAGGGAATATAGAACTTCCTTTTAATTCAGAGGGAATGTATAGAGCTAAAAAAACTTCAGATAGTGATATTTATATTGGAATATATAAATAACGCTACATCATTAAACTATGCTGTATAGTCAGTTTTTTGTTTTTTAAATCGTAATGGTCGCCAAAAGCCATCACGTGTACAATTAAATTTTCAATAGAAACCGGAGCGCCCATTTCTACATCGGTTATACTAGTGTCGCGCATTTGAGTGCCATCAACTAACATAACTAAGCCTGAACCTATGGCTTCCATGCTGTTGCCATCTAAAATTAATAAGCCCGTATCTTCTCCCAAACCAATTCCTAAGTTTATTGGGTTACTAGCACAAGCATATAACAAACGACCTATGCGTCCACGTTGTACAAAATGCGTATCAATAATCACATTATTAATAAAACCTAAACCACCTGTAATTTTAACTTCTCCTTTTAGCAAAGCTTCTTGACTGCTGCCTTGGTAAATCATGTTATTTGAACTGGCTGCTGCGCCGGCAGACGTACCAGAAATAATAAAAGCTTCGTTTTGATATTTATCTAATAATAAATGATGAAATGCCGTACCGCCAAAAATTGATGTTAAACGTAATTGGTCTCCACCGGTAAACATTACTACGTCAGCGTTCTTTAATCTTTCTAAATTTTCAGGTGAGTTGGCTTCATCTCGTGTTTTAATATTTAACACACCAACACTTAAAACATCTAACTGTGCAAATGCTTTTACGTACTCATCCCCTACTTCTTCCGGTATGCTAGATGCTGTGGTAATAATTTCAAACCTAGATAAATTGTTTTTTACCGACTCTGTAGTTATTCTTTTTAAAATTCCTTTTTCAAAAAATTTTAAATTCCTTTTTAAGTCATCCGGACTTTCTGAAAAACTTCCTCTATCAACCGAACCACCTATAATTACTAACTTACCTTTTGGATTACTCATTCTGTTTTTTGATTACACAACAAATTTAACGTTATCCTATCGATTAATTAACCCTAACCATCTAAATTATAGTTTTATTTTAAACAGCTCTTTGTTTATATAGTAAACAAAGGGTATATTGATGAAAATTTACTTATTGCGCTATGAAAATTATTGAAATTAAAACCCTAAGAGGTCCTAATTACTGGTCTAATTACCGAAAAAAGCTAATTGTGATGAAGTTAGATTTAGAGCAATTAGAAGAATTTCCTACTAATAAAATTGATGGTTTTGCCGAAAGATTAGAAAAAATGTTGCCCTCTATGCGCAGACATCGTTGTTCTAAAAATCACGAAGGTGGTTTTTTTGAGCGTGTTGTTGAAGGCACTTGGATGGGGCATGTTATAGAACATATTGCATTGGAAATACAATCGTTAGCCGGAATGGAATGTGGTTTTGGTCGTACCAGAGGTACAGGTACCAAAGGAATGTATAATGTGGTTTTTTCTTATATGGAAGAAACCGTTGGCATGTACGCAGCAAAAGCATCGGTTAAAATTGCAGAGGCCATTGTAGCAAGTACGGAATATGATTTAGAAAACGATATTATAACTATGCGCAAAATGCGTGAACAAGAGCGTTTTGGGCCAAGTACCGGAAGCATTGTTGATGAAGCCGTTGCACGCGATATCCCTTTTATTCGCTTAAATAATCAATCGTTAGTGCAATTGGGTTATGGTAAAAACCAAGTGCGTTTTAGAGCTACCATGACAGATAGAACAAGCTCCATAGCAGTTGATTTAGCCAGTAATAAAGATGAAACAAAACGCATGTTGCAAGATGCAGCTATACCGGTGGCAAAAGGAATGTGTATTGCATTTGAGCATGAAGTTGATGAGGCCATTGCAAAAATTGGTTTTCCTTTAGTGTTTAAACCATTAGATGGAAATCATGGTAAGGGCGCATCTATCAATGTAAAAACAGTTGAAGAAGCAAAACTTGCTTATGAGCACGCAAAAAAATATTCTCGTAAAATAATTGTAGAGCGTTTTATTTCAGGATACGATTTTAGAATATTAGTTATTAATAATCGTTTTATAGCAGCAGCCTTGAGGGAGCCTGCCCATGTAATTGGCGATGGTAATTCTACCATTCAGCAATTAATTGAAATTGAAAACAAAGACCCACGCAGAGGTTATGGACATGAAAACGTACTTACTGAAATTAGTATAGATAAAGAAACACATGACCAACTTGCTAAGCATGGTTTTACATTAGATACTATATTAAAAAAAGGAGAGTTATGTTATTTAAAAGGCACAGCTAACTTAAGTACAGGTGGAACGTCTACCGATGTTACCGATATTGTTCACCCCCATAATATTTTTATTTGCGAACGTATATCGCGTGTTATTGGTTTAGATATTTGTGGCATTGATATTATGGCTACTAACCTTAGCGAACCTATGGAAACAACAGGTGCTGTTGTTTTAGAAGTAAATGCCGCACCCGGTTTTAGAATGCATTTAGCACCTGCTAAAGGTTTGCCTCGTAACGTGGCAGCGCCTGTGCTTGATATGTTGTACCCAACGGGTAAATCGTGTCGCATTCCTATTATTGCTATTACAGGCACTAATGGTAAAACTACTACTACTCGTTTAATTGCACACATTGTAAAAAACAATGGTTTTAGAGTTGGTTACACAACATCGGATGGAATTTATGTGCAAAATTCTATGCTTACAAAAGGAGATACTACCGGGCCAATTAGTGCGGAGTTTATTTTAAAAGACCCAACAGTTGAGTTTGCTGTTTTAGAAACTGCGCGTGGTGGCATTTTACGTTCGGGTTTAGGTTTTGGAAAATGTGATGTGGCTGTAGTCACTAATATTCAGGAAGACCACATGGGTTTATCAGACATACACACACTTAAAGATATGGCTAATGTAAAAGGTGTAGTAGCCCGTGCTGTTAAAAGAGATGGTTACACGGTTTTAAATGCCGATAATGAGCATTGCGTTTCTATTTCTAAAACTACTGATTGCAAAATTGCTTATTTCAGTATCAACGAAAACAATCCTACTATAGTTGAACATTGCAAACATGGTGGCATTGCTGCTATTTATGAAAATGGTTACATTACTATTAAAAAAGGCGATTGGAAATTTAGAGTACAAAAAGCGTCACTTATACCGCTAACCTTTGGTGGTAAAGTAACCTTTATGATTTATAATGTATTGGCTGCAACGCTTGCATCTTATGCGTATGGCTTTACTATTGAAGATATTAAAACAAGTTTAGAAACCTTCATTCCATCCGCAGCACAAACACCGGGGCGCATGAATATTTTTGATTTTAAAGAATATAAAGTGCTGATTGATTTTGCACATAATGCAGATGGCTTTAGAGGAATAAAAGAGTTTTTATCTACTATAGAGTCACCATATAAAATTGGAATTATAACCGGTACCGGTGATAGACGTGATGATGATATAAGAGACATGGGAAGAATTTCTGCCGAAATGTTTGATCACATTATTATTCGTCAGGATAAATTTTTAAGAGGTCGTTTAGCCGATGATATTGTAAAATTGTTGGTAGAGGGAATTAATGAAGTAAATCCAAAGCAATCTTATGAATACATTCCTAAAGAAGTAGAGGCTTTAAAACATGCTTTATCTTTAGCAAAACCCGGTACTTACATAACTGCTTTAAGCGATGTAATTGATAATGCTATTGATGTAGTACAATCGTATTTAGATAAAGAAAGAGAAACTGTTTAACAGAGAAAAAATTTACAATCTAAATAAAACAGCAACAATAACTCTGTTTTCCATTTTAACTAAATCGGGCGCCCAACCACTAGGTAAAGGAGTGTAAGTATAGCCGCTTGGAGAAGTAACCCCACCATGTCCTGCAAAATAACCCACACTAGCTTCTCTATGTACCGCTTCTATACGAAATAAAATGTGCTGATTTGGCATCCAATCGAAATTGGTTGAACAATCCCAGCCAATAAATTGGTCTCCTAGGTTTTCGCTGAATGGATGTGTGCCCGCAGTTTGTGTTGGATTGCTTGCACTTGGAAATGGGCTGGCATCGCCTGTTGGAGCCAATACTAAATAACGACCGGGGTTATTCATGTAACCTCCGCCAAATGTCCAAGCAAAATGATTTTTCCCAAACCAAACACGATTATAAGCCATTACGCTTACAAAAAATTGTTGCGAACCACCGGCAGAATTTTTTGAAAAACCACTTGCACCATCTCCTTTTTCAAAGCCAATATCGGCCGTCATAGAAAAAGCCATTTTGCTTATACCTTTAGATGTTGGGCGATTAAAATAGCGCAATAAAAAACTATTATCCGAGTGGAATCGTTTTCTACCCGGTAAACCTGCTGCATCACTTCCATAATAATCGTTAGTTAGCATTTTAATATTTTCTTTAGGGCACCAGGTTATGTTTCCACCAACACCGGGCTGTCTATTAAATGTGCCATAACTTTGCCATCCATTAATAAGCCAAGGCTCTATTTTTAATTTTTTGGTGGCAAAAATTTGTATGCGCATTCCATTAAAAAACCACGGTGTATTATCTGACGTAAAAGATGCCTGATACTCCCAGTTTTCTACCTGATAATAAGAGTTAAGTCCAAGGTAAGACATAAACATACCCGCATCAACATTAATGCCGTGTAAAACATTAAAATGATAACCAGCGTTAGCTTCAGCCAAATAACGATATACATTATCTAACTGATACTGCCCTCTATAAACACTTCCATCGTTACGAGGAATTACCGTAGAGCGTGTTCCGAATTGTGTTACAATATGTGCACGTGCTCCTTTATAATTAAAATCGCCACCTAAATTAGCACTCGAAACTTGCATTTCATTATTTCGTGCTAAGGCGGTAGACCCAACTACTGTATTATCTATGGGGTTATTAAATGAGTGCGTTGCATTAACATCTACCATTACAGTTGGGGTAAAATATTTACCTGCTAATGTTGGGGTTGAACGTCTATCAGCGCCATTCCACCAGCTTACATCCATCCCCTCTAAAGGCTCTCCTTTTTGTTTGTTTACTTTTGTACTATCATCTTCTTCTTGAGCAAAAGAGAATAGTGAGCAATAAAGTAAAGCAGCTATAAGTATTTTTTTATTCATTTTTTGAGATTGCTGACGCAAAAGTATTTATTATTGGGGATCAAAAACTGATATTTATCAAATAAAATATATCTTACAGTCTGTTTATAATAGTATGGAAAAACAATTATCGTTAGCCGAAATACAAAATTTTGAAGGGAAATATCCTAAGCAATTATGGATGTTGTTTTTAACCGAAATGTGGGAGCGCTTTTGTTTTTATGGCATGCGGGGCATTTTAACCATTTTTATGGTTGGGCAATTAACACTTACCGACAAAGAAGCAAACTTAAAATACGGTGCTATACAAGCATTTGTTTATGCCTTTACTTTTATAGGGGGCATTTTTGCCGACAAAATACTGGGCTTTAAAAAATCGTTGTTTTTTGGGGGCATTACTATGGTTTTAGGTAATTTATTAATTGCTGTTTCTCCACATGAGTTTTTTTATTTAGGCATTACGCTTTCTATTATTGGTACCGGTTTTTTTAAACCTAATATATCTTCGATGGTGGGCGAATTGTACCACGAGCATGATGGCAGACGTGATGCAGGTTTTAGTTTATTTTATTCGGGCATAAATATTGGTGCATTTTTAGGAGGCATTTTATGTGTGTATTTAGGCAAGTATCATTCATGGAGTTACGCATTTTTAGCCTCAGCCATTGTAATGATAATTGGCTTGGTTACGTTTGTGTTTACTAAAAAACATTTAGGCCCTATTGGTAATTCTCCTCTATTACATCTTACCATAAATAAACGCAGGGCCAGAGAAGTAGCCGTTTACATTGGCTCTTTATTAAGTATTCCATTAATTTTTATTATGGTAAAAGACACCGATTATACCGATGCATTTATGTACACCATTGGCCCATTGGCAATGATTTACTTTCTTTATGAAACATACAAGGTTGGCGATTTTGCCGCACAAAAAAAATTACTAGC
>DATHOW010000217.1:0-11550 GCA_035484495.1 Bacteroidia bacterium
TTTGGGTTTTCTTTCAGTGTTTCATTAAAATATTGGTGTGCCAAATTATTGTTTCCGGTACTTGCATAAGCAGTTGCCAGTTTATCTTTAAACTCAACTACAAAAGGCGCTAATTTGTTGGCTTGTTCAAAAAACGGAAGTGCCTCATTTGCTTTGTTTTGATAATTGTAACTTTCACCAATGCGGTAACAAGTCCAGGCATTTTGGTTATCGTAGCTCTTTTTATTTAAACGATTAGTAAGTAATTCATCTTTTCCTATTTGATTTACTAAAGCAATCACTTTAGTATAATCATTCTTCAAAAAATAAAGCTGCACCAAAGCATCAAAATTTTTGCTGATGCTGTTTTTATCTTTTACCGAAAGGTATTTTAAAGCGGTATCTAAATAATGTTGCTGTTGGTCAAACTTTTCAAACTGGTTAATGTTTGCTTTTGCTTTGGTAAGCGAATCGGGCGCTTTATCATTAATAGCAAACAAACCTAAAAAGGTTTTTATTTTATCTTTCTCTTTTTTAGTAATAGGCTTTCTAATAAAATGATCGTGCACGGTTACATGAGGTATATCAATAGAGCCCGATTTTGGCATGTGGCAGCCCACACAGTTAAGTAGATTAGCAGGTGCATGCCCTGCTTTTGCATTTTTAGCGGCTATTACATTTTTATCAGTACACTCTAAATCTGATTTTCCGTTTGGCTGATGGCAATTTTTGCAGGCAGTATTAAAAACCTCGTTACCTGTTACCTTAACGCTTATGTGCGGGTTATGGCAGGTAACACAAGTCAATGCATCTTTGTAAGGTTTTAGTTTGTTTTTTACCTCGGCTGGGTTAAACGATTTTATAAAACACTGGCTCATCTTTAACCTATCGGCATGCGATGCCATAATAAACTCATCATCGGCATTAGCGTACTTAGGTAAAAAAACAGAAATGTAATCGCTTAGTTTTTTGCCGGGTTTAAAATCATAAAACGATTTACCTTCCTTAAGTACCGCATTTCCTTGTAAATGGCAACGCTGACAAACATCAAACTGCAAATCGATAGAAAGTTTAGACGGGTTTACAATGCTGTAATCAATATAATTTGTGGTATCAATTTTACTGCCTGTGCTGCGTTGTTGTACATGCACACTACCTGGACCATGACAACGCTCGCAATTTATACCCTCATCAACATGACTGTATTTGTTTTCTGAGCCCATTACAAACTCCGGTAAGGCATTATGGCAACTCATACACTCTAAACCTATTTTTCGGGTAAAGCGGGTGTTTACACCATTTTCAAAACCCGGGGGTAAGTGCCATTCTTTTTTTTGTGTGTAAAAAGTCATGGGCATTTGGTTAAAGTGCCCATTTATATTTTGCATGTGCGAGTTTGTATGGTGGCCAGACCCTATAATATAATCTGCTCTCTCTAACCTTTTATAAATGGTATCTCTTCCTTGTAAGCGAAATTCTAAAAAATAAAGCGAATCATTTTTACCCCAAAAAGATTTGTAATAAAAATCAGAAAACTTATCATAAATAACCGAGTGCTTATAATCTCCAGCTGATTTTTGTTTGGTTGCCCCTGCAAAAGATTTGCCCATACCGGTTTCTATAAATGTATTGTAAATGCTTTGATGGCAAAGTCTACAGGTGTTTATGCCAACATATTTTGCAGTATCTGCATGGTTAAGATAAACAAGCGTATCTTTTTTCTCTTCGGTTTTAGCATCGTTTTTTACTTCTTCGGTACAAGCAGAAAAAATAAATACAAAAAAAGGTATGAGAAAAAGTGCACGCATCAATTAATTGAAAGAAGTATATTTTTTTACGTCTTTATCGGTAATTGTTTTATCGCATAAAATAATTAAACGCTCCATTACATTTCTAAACTCGCGTATGTTGCCGGTCCAGGGTAATTGTTGTAAGGCTTTAATGGCAGCGTCAGATAAATCTTTAATCGCATTGCCTTGCTCGGTACAAATCATGTTTAAAAAGTGCTCTGCCAACACGGGTATGTCTTCTTTTCTTTCAGCTAGCGATGGCACCTGAATAGGGATAACACTCAGGCGATGAAATAAATCTTCCCTAAAATTTCCGTTCTCAATTTCTTTTTGAAGATTTTTATTGGTAGCTGCAATTACGCGCACATTTACTGATATAGATTTATCACCACCTACACGAGTAATTTTATTTTCTTGTAAAGCGCGCAACACTTTTGCTTGTGCAGAAAGACTCATATCGCCAATCTCATCTAAAAACAAAGTACCGCCTTCGGCCAACTCAAATTTACCTTTGCGTGTAGCTACGGCTGATGTAAATGAGCCTTTTTCGTGTCCGAATAACTCACTCTCAATTAATTCAGATGGAATAGCAGCACAGTTTACTTCAATAAATGAAAACTTAGCACGGTTACTTTTATCGTGCAATTGTTTTGCCACTAACTCTTTACCCGATCCGTTTGGGCCCGTAATTAAAACGCGGGCATCGGTAGGGGCAACTTTTTCAATAAGGGTTTTTACCTCTTCAATGGCTTTTGAGTTTCCTATTATTTCAGACCCCTTGGCTACTTTTTTACGAAGCGTTTTGGTTTCGCTAACCAAATGTTGTTTATCTAAGGCATTGCGTAGGGTAACTAATAGGCGGTTTAGGTCTACAGGTTTTGTTAAAAAATCGTAGGCTCCTTTCTTAACTGCTTCAACTGCAGTTTCGATGTTACCGTGCCCACTCATCATTACTAAAGGGGTTTCGTTGCCTTCGGTACTTAATTTTTGCAACAATTCTAGTCCATCCAGCTTTGGCATTTTAACATCACATAAAACCACATCAAAGCTTTCGGCTGCTATTTTTGATAGTCCAATTAACCCATCTTCGGCTTCTTCTACCTGGTATTTTTCAAATTCTAAAATTTCGCGTAGCGAACGACGGATACTTTTTTCGTCGTCAATCAATAATATTTTTGGCATAGAAGGGATTATTGCACAAAAATATTGCTTTTAATGAAAAAAGCACTACATTTGATATAGGAATGAGAAAGAACATCTCTAACAAAAAAATACTTTTTTCGACAAGTATCATTGTCGTTGTTTTTTTGCTTTCATTTCTAATCAAAACAACTTACACATCTTCGTTTAAAATAGAAAATCCGATTCCTACATATGGCGTGCAAACCTTGGATAATCAGGATATGTCTGACAAGCAAGAGAAAGAACCGGTTTATATGTCTATTTTTAAATTGATAGTTAACTGTAATCCTTTTAAACAAAAAAAGGCTGTTCAATAATTTCCTTGCTAAAAAAACTCCCTAAACAAGTCGCTATTTTATTTGTAAAGTTCTATCAAAGGGCAATCTCTCCGCATTTGATGCCTTCTTGTCGTTATACACCAACTTGTTCGCAATACACTATCGAAGCCATTACCAAATATGGCGCCTTTAAAGGCAGTTGGATGGGCATGAAACGCATGGCTCGTTGTGGCCCTTGGGGTGGTAGCGGTTACGACCCTGTTAAATAAGTTGTTAGTGTTTTAATTTGCTATTTAAATATAATACAGTATAGTTTTATATTTTTACATCATAAGCTATGAGTAAATTTTGGACACTTGTTTTTTTTGTAATTAGTTGGGCAACTTTTTATGCACAAACTATAATTACTAAAAACCTAGTACCTAATGGTGGTTTTGAAAACTACCGTAAAAAAGGAAACAACTTAAAAAATGCCATTCCCTGGAGACCTGTTTCGTCGGTAGATTATTATCAAGAAACGTTGAAAAATGATGTAGGTGCTTGCAAAGGGGCTCACACGGGCGAATGTTGTGCAGGGCTTCGCTATCAAAAAAAATATAAAGAATTTATTGAGGTTAAATTATCCGAGTCGTTAAAACATGGTAATGTATATCAGTTTGAATGTTATTTGCGTTTAGCTTTTTGGAGTAATGCTATGCTAAAATCGTTTGGTGTTTATATTTCTAAAGGTGGAATGAAGGCTGTTAACTTCCCCGAAAGAGAATGTGTAGTAGATACGGTTACTGCAAAAGGTGGTTTAAACGGAGAGCTTTGTTGGTTTAGAGTAAAAGGAAGTTACAGAGCTGCGGGCGGAGAGAAATTTATAACCGTTGGTAATTTTTCGCCTAATCTGAAAGCAGATATGATAAAAATTAATGCAAAGAGCCCGGGCTTTAAAGAGGCTTATTATTTTATTGATGATGTATCTCTTAAATGGATGAAACCAAAAGATGAAGTAAGAACTGTTTATGTTGATAGTTTAAAATATGAAAGTGATTCGGTATTACAGGTAAAAAACAACTTACAAACCGGAGAAAAAATTACACTTAAGGTTTCTTTCGAGCTTGGTAAATCAAACCTTTTACCTGAATCGTATTCTGAATTAAATAAGCTGTCTCAGTATCTTTTTAGGCACCAAAACTTTGTCATTAAAATTGATGGGCACTCAGATAATTCGGGTTCTAAATCAAAAAACCAAAAGCTATCAGAACAACGTGCTCGCGCTGTTTTTGAGTATTTGATTACACATGGTGTACAAAACAAAATGTACTATCAAGGCTATGGTAGCTCGTTACCCATTGCCGATAATGAAACCGAAGATGGTAAAGCAAAAAACCGTCGTGTAGAATTTGAAATTGTTAGGCAATAGAGAATATTAGTTCTCTGCTAATTTTTGTTTCTGATACAAATTAAAATACTCTCCTTTTAATGAAAGTAGTTCGGCGTGTGTGCCACGTTCAATAATTGAGCCACCGCCTAGCACAATAATTTCATCGACATTTTGTATAGATGATACACGGTGAGAAATAATAATGCCTGTTTTTTGCTGTGTTACTTTTTTTAGGTTACCAAGTATTTGTTGCTCCGTATCACTATCTACGGCACTTAGGCAGTCATCAAAAATAAAAATAGATGGGTTTTTAATAATAGCACGTGCAATGGATATACGTTGTTTTTGCCCACCAGATAGAGTGATACCACGCTCGCCCACAATGGTTTCAAACTTCTCGGTAAAACCTTCAATATTATCATAAACAACGGCTTGTTTAGCAGCTTGTTGTACAGCATCATCCGAATAAACACCTGAAAAAGAAATGTTATTTTTTATAGTGTCAGAAAATAAAAAAACGTCTTGCTGCACGTAACCTGTTTTTGACCTTAATTGTTGCAGGTTTATAGCTTTAATATCATTTTCGTTAACCAAAATACTGCCCGAGTTTACATCCATAAAACGCATAAGCAGTTGTGCAATGGTAGATTTTCCACTGCCGCTTTTACCAATAATGCCAATAGTTTTGCCTTTGTTTATAGTAAACGATACATTTTTCAAAGCATTAATTCCGGTATCGGGATAAGTGTACGATACATCTTTAAATTCTATTTTATCGTGCAGTTCAAATTCCTTTTCAGTTGGATTTCTAATCTCTGGCTCTGTTTGTAAAAATTCGTTAATGCGTTTTTGCGATGCCGCAGCCCTTTGTACTAATGATAAAACCCAACCCAACATAGCAAAAGGCCAGGTAAGCTTACTTACATAAAAAACAAATTGCGGAAAATTACCAACTGAAGTAATTTGCCCAGTAGCATACATTTTACCACCAAAATATATAATAGATAACATGCTTAAACCAACCATAAAAGCAATAAATGGCTGAAAAGCAGCTTCTGTTTTGGCAAGAGCTAAGTTTTTTTGTTTGTACTCATCAGCTTTATTAAAGAAACTATCATAAAAATGATTGAGCCTGTTATAAGCTTTAACAACCCGTATACCTGAAAAAGTTTCTTGTGCTACACTGGTTATGTTTGATAAGGCTTCTTGTGCTTTAACGCTGCGTTTACCAATAGCATCACTCACTTTAAAAATCATAATGGATAGGATAGGTAGGGGGGCAAGTACTATTAAAGTAAGTTGAGGGCTCTCGTGCCACATAAATATAACTACGGTGGTTATAGTAACAATAGTATCTATAATATACATAACTGCAGGCCCCACATACATGCGCACCCTGCCAACATCCTCGCTTATACGATTCATTAAATCGCCGGTGCTGTTGCGTTTGTAAAAATTAAGGTCTAACTGCTGGTAGTGATTATATATTTCATTTTTTAAATCAAACTCTATAAGGCGAGATACTACGATTATAGATTGTCGCTTTAAAAACATGAACAAACCACTAAATATGGTTAAACCCAATAATTGCAAGGCATAAACAATGTAGGTGTTTTTAGCTTCAGTATTTTGTGCTAATGTTTTTGCAGCAAAGGCATCGGTGGCATTTTTAATAATTATACCCTGACTTACCAATAAAACGTTTGATATAAGTATAAATACTACACCTAATAAAAGGCGGTAGCGGTACTTGTAAAAATATTTATTTAAGTAGAATAGAGATTTCACTGAGAGAATGAATGCAAAGGTACAATTTTATGCCTGTAAAACTCATTTCTCTTTTAAGGCCAAAAATAATTTAAGTGCTTTTGAGTTTACTTTCTTTAAATGTAGGTAAGGTGTTTGTTCGCCCCCAAACGAACGGAAAAAACGCTCTACGTTTGGCAACATACTACCACAAAAATTAAATTGCTTGGTTAAGCCTGCGGCAGTTTTTATGGCATACCAAAGCAATAAACTATAAGCTCCGCTACTTTTAAAGGTTTCATCGGCACCACCATTTACATAATAAGCACTTTGGATATCCCAAGCTATAAATACGGCTGCATGTATGTTGCCATCGGCATCTTTTGCCAATAAAATTTTGCGACAATTATTTTTTACGCAGGCTTCATTAATCTGTTTAAAATAAGCCAACGAGTGGGGCACTTTTTTATTCTGTTTTTTAAAGCTAAGCGAGTTTATTTTATAAAACAGCTCTATATCGTCACTTTCAACAATGGTAATTTCTTTTTCAGCTTTGCGTATTTGAGTACGTAGTGTCGAATTAAAATTTTCAAATACGGCTTCTAAATTCGATAAGTCTTTTATTAAATAGGTATAACGGGTGCTTTGGGTAAAACCTTTCCAATGAAAAGAAAGATGGTTTTTATACTGAGGCAAAAAATACAAATCAAACAAATCAAACTTGGGCAGATGCGTAATTAACTCGTCTAACACTTGTTGCTCGTGACTAAGCTGTGTAGCAGGCTTTTGACCGGGGAAATAAGTAATAATAGGTCCTGTGCCATTGGTTAGCAAAGGCATGGTAATAAGGCTTAAATTATATTTCTTTTTTATGGGGTAAGCCCATGCACCTAATATATTGCCGTTGTTCTCGTATATAATAACATCCCAATTTTGAGAACCACAAACGGCATCTAACCACCAATCTTGCTGATATAAACTTACATCTTTAGCAACTTTACAATAGTTACGATATTTCTCTTTGTTAGTCATTTTATTCAGACTTTAAAAATAGAAAAATAAAACGGGAGTAAGCCATAAAACAAAAGCCCTATATCTCTATAGAGCTCTTAATTAGATAAATGCACCAATAATTATTTCTTCTTAAAAGATGAAATAAAATTTTTAGTAAAATCGCCAAGAACAAGAGTTCCGGTCATTATAGCACGCTCCGGTAAAAGTGTATCCCAGTTTTCAGTGCCTTCCCACATTATTTTTTTAAGCATTTTCATAGCATCCGGGTTGCTTTCGGCTAACTTTTTAGCTAAACTTAAAATAGCGGCATCCATTTCTTCATTTGTTTTAAAAAGTTGAGCATATAAACCTTTTTGTTGGGCAAAATTAGCATCGTACCACTCGGTAGCATTAATGGTAAGCTGACAAAAGGCAGATGTGCCCATTTTTCGCTCAACCGCCGGACCAACCACAAAAGGGCCAATGCCCACGGCTAATTCGCTCAGTTTTATAGCGGCATTTTCGTTAGCAAAAGTATAATCGGCTGCTGATGCAAGTCCTACACCACCACCAACAGCTTTGCCCTGCACACGTACAATAACAAACTTAGGGGCTTTACGCATAGCGTTTATAACACCCGCAAAGCCCGAAAAGAAGTGTTTGCCCGTTTCTATATCCTTAATGGCAATTAACTCATCAAACGATGCGCCTGCACAAAAAGCCTTGTCTCCGTCACTTTTTAATATAATAACCTTTGCATCGGGGTTATTGCCCACTTTTTCTATCTCTTTGGCAAGGGCTCTCAAAATTTCGCCCGGCAATGAATTGCTTTGCGGATGAAAAAATGTAACCGTTGCTATACCACCTTCTATCTGACTTTTTACATATCCGTTTTCCATATAAATAATTGATTTTTTTCAAAAGTAAAAAAATCGTTTCTAAAAAGTACCTTTGCAGTGTTTTTTATGCGAGTTAAATTTTTTTCCACCCTTTTTTTTATTGTTTTGCTTTTAACCGCAAAAGCTAATCCGGGAGATACTATTTCGTTTAAAAAAATAAAAAATGTAAAACTTTTAATTATCCCTGTAATTTATTATGCTCCCGAAACTAAGCTGGGTGCAGGCGCTGCGGGTGTTTTTAGGTTTAAGCAAAAAACCGAGCCCGATAACATGCGCCATTCTAATGTTTTATTTGCCTTATCAATTACAGAGCTTAGGCAAATTGTTTTGGGTGCTCCCTTTCAATTTTGGTTTAACCGAGAGAAATATAATATGTATGGCGAGGCTACCTACCAAAGTGTAAACTATCTCTTTTTTGGAGTAGGAAACCATATACCTCCATATTTTAAAGAAAGATACTATGCAACCTACCCTCGTTTAAGGGTAACGGCTTTAAAACGGGTGTATCCACATTTATATGCTGGACTTAAATATGCGTTTGATTATACGACCATTACTCAATTAACAGATACAGGACGATTAATTAAAGGTTACATATCAGGCAATAATGGTGGGCTAGTGTCGGGGCTTGGTGGCGCCTTAAAATACGATAACCGCGATAACCAATTTTATGCTACTAAAGGTTACTATGTGGAGTTTTTTGCCTTAACCAATAGTGTAGCAACAGGCAGTAGTTATAGGTTTGATAAATATTCGTTAGATATGTCAACCTATATTGCCTTACCCAAAAAACAAGTGCTGGCATTTAATGCTTACGGAACTATTAATACAGGTAATGTGCCTTTTTATCAAATGGCTGTTTTAGGTGGCGATAGTAAAATGCGTGGCTTATATCAAGGGCGCTATAGAGATAAAGATGCCTGGATTTTACAGGCCGAGTACCGCGCGCATTTATATTGGCGATTGGGCTTTGCGACCTTTGCGGCTTTAGGGGCTATTGCTCCCGATTTAAACCAATTTAATTTAAAGTATGGGCACTTTACCTACGGTGCCGGTATACGTGGTTTAATTGATGAAAAGCAACATTTAAACATACGTTTTGATGTGGGTGTAAATAGTACGCACTTAAATTATTATTTTACTATAGGCGAAGCTTTTTAAAATATGAATAAAGTATCCTACCTAAAACAAAACGACAAAATAGCCCTTGTGGCTACGGCACGAAAAATATCGGCAGAAGAGCTTGCCTTTGCTATAGCAACTTTAAAACAATGGGGTTTACAACCAGTGTTGGGTAAAAATATTTATGCTGTAGAGAATCAATTTGCAGGAAGTGATAAACAGCGTACTGAAGATTTGCAATGGGCCATTAACGATGATAGTATAAAAGCTGTACTTATTGTAAGAGGTGGTTATGGCACGGTTAGAATTGTTGATACTGTTGATTTTACCAAACTAAAAACAAACCCAAAGTTTATTATTGGTTATAGCGATGTTACGGTGCTTCATTCGCACATACACATACATATTAGTATACCAACTTTACATGCTACTATGCCTATTAATTTTGATAAAAATGCTGAGGCAATTGAAACCCTTAGAAAGTGTTTGTTTGGCGAAACTGTTGCGTATCAATTTGAAACTAACTCTTTAAACAGAAGTGGAGAAGCAAACGGTGTCTTAATAGGTGGTAATCTTTCTTTATTATACGCTTTATCGGGTACTGCAAGTGATATAGATACAAAAGGTAAAATTTTATTTCTGGAAGATTTAGATGAGTATTTGTATCACATTGATAGAATGATACTCAATTTAAAACGTAGCGGTAAGTTAGCAAACCTAAAAGCGCTTGTTATTGGTGGTTTTACCGATATGAAAGATAATACGGTGCCGTTTGGTAAAACGGCTGAAGAGATAATTTTAGATGCTGTAAAAGAGTATAATTTTCCGGTATGTTTTAATTTCCCTGCTGGGCACATAGATCGTAACCTTGCTCTCTATTTTGGCAAAGAAATTAGCTTGAAAGTAAACAAGGCTAATTGCTCACTAACTTTCTAAAAAAACAAAAGCCGCTATTAGCGGCTTTTGTAACAGTAAATTAACTGTATTATTTTTTAGGAGTTTCTTCTTTTTTTCCTTCTCCTTTGTGTTCTCCTTTATGCTCGCCTTTTCCTTCTCCTTTGTGCTCACCTTTATGTTCTTCTTTTCCTTCTCCTTTGTGCTCGCCAGCTTTATGCTCTTTTTTCTCGCCATCTTTTTTAGCAGGCTCTTGTTGTGCATTCATAGTTAGGCTACCTACTAATAAAAATGCGGCTACTGTTGCAATTACTTTTTTCATAACTAGTTTTTTTATGCCCGGCACAAACGAGCGTTTTTTTTGGTTAACCTGTTTTTGTGCATAACAGTTATTACAAACATACAAAGTGTATGCCATATTTTGCAAGAGCAATTAAAAATATTAGTTAAAATATATTAAAACTGATAAAAGTCAGGTTTAAATTTAAACTTATTTACTTAAATACAAGTTGCGTTCGCTATAAATGTTCTGAAAATACTCATCGTATAGGTCATCAATAAAATAAATAGCTTCGCCGGTTGATTTCATTTCAGGACCAAGTTCTTTTTGTATCTCAGGGAATTTCTCGTAGCTAAATACCGGTATTTTAATAGCATAGCCTTTTTTACGCGGACTAAAGTTAAAATCTTTTACTTTCTTCTCACGCAACATAACCTTAGTAGCATAATTTACATAAGGTTCGTCATACGCCTTTGCTATAAATGGCACGGTACGAGAAGCACGTGGGTTAGCCTCAATAATATAAACTACTTCGTTTTTAACAGCAAACTGTATGTTTATTAAACCTACTGTATTTAATGCAAGGGCTATTTTTTTAGTGTGGGCTTCTATTTGTTTAATTACGTTTTCGCTTAAATCAAAAGGAGGGAGTACCGCATAACTATCGCCACTATGAATGCCGGCAGGCTCTATATGTTCCATAATGCCTATAATATAAACATCGGTGCCATCACAAATAGCATCAGCTTCAGCTTCTATAGCGTTTTCAAGAAAATGATCTAACAACACTTTATTCTCAGGCAAATCATTTAAAAGCTTCACTACATGTTGCTCAAGCTCTTGCTCGTTAATAACAATTTTCATGCTTTGGCCACCTAATACATAGCTGGGGCGAACGAGTAGGGGAAAACCTAATTCTTTTGATAAGGTGATAGCTTCTTCAGCATCTTCAATAACCCCAAATTTAGGATAAGGAATATTGTTTTCTTTTAACAAGTTAGAGAAACTGCCTCTGTCT
>DATHOW010000218.1:0-3284 GCA_035484495.1 Bacteroidia bacterium
TTGTGCGGTATAGTCTTCAAAGCCTAAAGCATTAAACACATGCAACACTAAATCAATTACTTTACAAAACTCTTCTTTTACTTGATCAGGACGGCAGAATAAGTGAGCATCATCTTGAGTAAAGCCACGCACACGTGTTAAGCCGTGTAACTCGCCTGCTTGTTCGTAACGATATACAGTTCCAAACTCAGCATAACGAACAGGTAAATCTTTATATGATTTTGGAGATGCTTTATAAATTTCGCAATGATGCGGACAGTTCATTGGTTTTAAGAAAAACTGCTCACCCTCACGCGGAGTAGAAATTGGCTGAAAAGAATCTGCACCATATTTTTCGTAGTGACCCGAACAAACGTATAAATCTTTTAAAGCAATGTGTGGCGTAGCAACCGGTAAATAACCCGATTTAAGTTGCGCACGCTGCATAAATTGAATTAAACGCTCACGCAAAGCTGCACCTTTTGGTAACCACAAGGGTAAACCCATGCCAACTTTTTCAGAGAAATGAAATAATTCTAATTCTTTACCCAGCTTACGGTGGTCACGTTTTTTTGCCTCTTCTAATAAAACTAAATATTCTTTTAACTCTTTATCTTTAGGAAAAGTAATTCCATAGATCCGAGTAAGCATTTTATTTTTTTCGTTACCGCGCCAATAAGCTCCGGCAATGTTCATCAACTTAATTGCTTTTACAAAACCGGTGTTTGGTATATGTGGCCCACGACATAAATCGGTAAAATTACCTTGGGTATAAAAAGTTATTTCACCATCAGGTAAACCGGCAATTAGTTCTAACTTATATTGATCACCTTTTTCGGTAAAATATTTTATAGCGTCTGCTTTCGAAACGTCTTTACGAATGTATTCGCTTTTTGCATTAGCAAGCTCTTGCATTTTAGCTTCTATTTTAGGAAGCTCTTCCGGAGTTAAAGTTTTATCTCCAAAATCAACGTCGTAATAAAAACCATTTTCAATAGCAGGTCCTATGCCAAGTTTTACACCTGGGTATAATGCCTCTAACGCTTCAGCCATTAAGTGAGCCGATGAGTGCCACATGGTTTGTTTACCATCGGTATCATTCCAGGTTAGTAAAGTTAAATTGCAATCTTCGTTAAGTGGGCGTGTTGCATCCCAAACTTCGCCATTAATTTTTGCAGCTAAAACATTGCGGGCAAGCCCTTCACTAATACTTAGTGCAACTTGCAGAGATGTGGTTCCTTTTTGATATTCGCGAATGGAGCCATCGGGTAATGTAATTTTAATCATATTTAATTTTTCCCTACTAACAACGTAGGTTTAGGTTTATATGCAAATGTACGAGATTTTACCTTTGAAAAGCATATAAAACGGCGATTAATTTACGTTCCTTAATAAAAATTTAACCCCTTCTCTTTTTATGAAAAGGGGCTAAACTGTCACTTATTTTTTATCGCTTTTTTCGTTCGAATCGGCATTTAATGTGTTAAACAAAGGAGTTTTCCCGTCGGTAATAATAACCTTTGAGTTGCCTGATTTTATAAGCCCTTCATACATTTTAATGCGGTTATACTCCAATATTTTTTCGTTTATAGATTGCGAAAGTATGTCTTGTGCAGCTTTAATCCCCTCTGCCTCTATGCGCATACGCTCTGCTTCTTTTTTCTGTTTATCAATTACAAATTCCATTTTAAGTGCATCTTGTTCGGCTTGCACTTTACTTTCAATTGATTGCATAATTTGCGGCGGCAACACAATATCCTTTAACAGAACGGCATCTACTACAAAACCATGTTGTTCTATATGTGCTCTTAATTCATCGGCAATTGATTTTTCAACGTTCTGACGAGCTGTGGCATACAACTCCTTGGCATAATAACGTGCGCTTATTTCGCGTGCCGTAGCACGAAAATTACTCAGCACAATAACCTCCTGATAATTTGTTCCGAATTTTTGATACACATTAGATGCCTCTTCCGGACGAATGTGATACAGTAAACTTATTTCGGCATTTACACTTAAACCTTCTTTAGTTGGTAATGGCAAAGTTTGAAAGCTCTCTACCGTGCGGGTGTTTATTTTAATCACTTTGGTTGTAAAAGGGAAGAACCCCACGGAGCCCGGTTGACGAGAGCCCCCGTGCATTTTACCTAGTGTTTGTTTAATGCCTATTTCGCCAGGTCGTACAACGCGACAAGAAGTAATGGAGGCTACAGCTATAATAGCACATCCAACATAAATTAGTTTTTTCATACAGTTTTTGTTTGTATAAATATCTGAAAGAACTGTGCCACTTTTAAGAGCTTAACATTCTTTGTGAATTAAATTTTCTTAAATTTTTAGAGAAGAGTAACGAAAATTTTTCATGTAAGGTTTTCTAAACCTTAGATAAATCAAGCTTTTTAAGCTTAGGGTTTAATTTATTAATGGCAGCAACAACTACTACAGTCATTGCCCCTCCAAAAATAACGGAGGGCACTAAGCCCATTAGTCTGGCTGTAAAGCCCGATTCAAAACCACCGATTTCGTTTGATGAACCAATAAATACACTGTTTACTGCCGATACGCGTCCGCGCATCTCATCAGGGGTCATTAATTGTAAAATAGAAGAACGAATTACCACACTAACATTATCAAATGCACCTGTAATTAATAACATAGTAAATGCAAGCCAGTAATTGGTGCAAAAACCAAAAGCAATAGTAAACACGCCAAACATAATTACTGCCCATAGTAGTAATATACCTGCATTTTTGGTAGGTGGTTTAACGGCTAACACAAAAGCCATAAGTACAGCACCAATGGCAGGGGCGGTACGTAGCAAGCCTAAATCTTGCGGGGTGGCATGTAAAACTTGGTCGGTAAAAGCAGGTAGTATGGTTACGGCTCCGCCAAAAAACACGGCAAATAAATCTAGTGAGATAACCGAAAGCAATACTTTTTGCTTAACCACAAAATCAATCCCTACGCGTAAACTTTTTATAATGCCTTCTTTTGCCTGGTGTATATATGGGCGTTTGTATTTTACCAGTGTAAAAAATAAAGCTCCTAGTAAAAACAATAACATGTTTACGAAATAAATTTTTTCGGCATGATAACTGCCACTCATGCCGTATAAAAAGGCGGCAAGTATAGGGCCTGTAATAGCACCAATATGCCATGCAGTACTGTTCCAAGTAGCTGAAATAGTGTACATCTCTTTATCAACTAACTGACTTAGCAAGGGGTTCATAGTGGCGGCAAAAAACGCGCGTATAACGCCCACCAAAATAATTACAGCAAAAATTGCATAGTAAGCAATGCTATCT
>DATHOW010000219.1:0-11712 GCA_035484495.1 Bacteroidia bacterium
TCCTGAACAGGTTTCTGTAGCGCTTACCGATTGCGGACTGGAAGTAGAAAGCATGGAAAGCTTTGAAAGTGTGAAAGGCATGCTTAAAGGCGTAGTTGTTGGGCATGTTTTAGAAAGAGAAAAACACCCTAATGCTGACAAACTTAGCTTAACTAAAGTTAATGTGGGCAATGGCACTATACTAAGCATTGTTTGCGGTGCGCCTAACGTGGCTGCTAATCAAAAGGTTTTAGTATCTACCGTTGGTAGTGTGTTGCATACATTTAGCGGAGAAACTATTGAGATTAAAAAATCTAAAATTAGAGGTGAAGCCAGCGAGGGAATGATTTGCGCTGAAGATGAATTAGGCATTGGGCAAGGTCATGATGGGATTATGATTTTACCTGAAAACACCATTGTTGGCACACCTGCTGCGGAATATTTGAATTTATATACCGATACTATTTTTGAAATTGGACTAACCCCTAACCGTGGCGATGCGGCATCTCATATAGGTGTTGCGCGCGATTTAGTTGCCGTACTTAATTGCCAAACAAATTCAAACACAAACCAAACACACCTTAACGGAATTAAAGAATTGCCTGCCCCATCGGGTATTTTAACTATTGATGTAAAAGTTGAAGAGCCTACTGCCTGCAAACGTTATAGCGGCATTGCTATTAGTGGTATTACGGTTGCACCATCTCCACAATGGTTAAAAAATTATATTACAGCTATAGGTCTACGTTCAATTAACAACATTGTTGATGTAACCAATTTTGTGTTACATGAATTAGGGCAGCCCCTGCATGCTTTTGACGCTCATGCTATAGAAGGAAATAAAATTATTGTTCGTCGTGCACAAGAAGGAGAAAAATTTGTAACCCTTGATGAAACTGAACGTACATTGAAATCTACCGACTTAGTAATTGCCAACGCAAAAAATGCTATGTGCATTGCTGGTGTATTTGGTGGTTTACATAGCGGTGTTACAGATAAAACAACGGCTATATTTTTAGAGTCGGCTTATTTTGATGCTTCATCCGTAAGAAAAACATCTAAGCATTTAAGTTTAAAAACAGACTCTTCTTTCCGTTTTGAAAGAGGCACAGACCCTGAAATGACTATAAACGCTTTAAACAGGGCAGCTAATCTTATTTTAGAAATTGCCGGAGGACAAATTTCATCGGAGATAGTTGATGTTTATCCTGAAAAGGTTGAACCATTTAAAGTTGCTTTTTCTTATTCAAATTGCGATAGCTTAATTGGTAAAACCATTGATAGAAATATTATCAAAAACATATTGCTTTCGGTTGGTATAGAAATTATACAAGAAGGTGCAGATGGATTACTGTTACATGTGCCTCGTTACAAATATGATGTTACGCGCGAAGCCGATGTAATTGAAGAAGTGCTGCGCATTTACGGAATGAACAACGTGGAGTTGAGTGGCAAAATTAGTTTCTCTATGTCGGTTAACCAACCAAGTGTAACTAATAAAGTTGATACAGAGATTGCTACCGTGCTGGCTAATCAAGGATTTTATGAAGCTATGAGCACTTCGCTTACTAAAATTGCTTATACTCAAAATGATGAAGATGTTGTGCCAATGCTTAACCCTTTAAGCAGCGATTTATCGGTACTACGCCCTACCCTGCTTTATGGTATGTTGGAGGCTGTTTCATATAACATTAATCGTAAAACATCCGATATAAAGTTATTTGAATACGGGAAAACCTATCACAAAAAACAAACTGGTGAATTTCCGTATAGCGAACAAAAGCAAGTAGCGCTTGTTATTAGTGGCAAAAAGCATGATGCAAATTTACATTCACCAAAACCTGGTGATGTAAATTTCTACACTTTAAAATCATACGTAGAAGCAGTTTTTGCAAAACTAGGCATTAACTATAAAGCTCAGAATGCAGAACACAAGCTACTTTCTGGAGTTTACCAATATCAAGTTAAAAATAAAGTAATTGCTATTGTTGGTGTAGTAAACGCACCTGTTTTAAAAAGCTTTGAGGTTAGTCAGCCTGTGTTTTATGCTGAATTATATTTAGATGTTATTTATAATCTGGCCTTTAAGCCGGTTACTTATGTTGAGGCTTCTAAATACCCGGCTGTTAAACGCGATTTAGCTTTATTAATTGATAAACAAGTTACCTATGCCGAGCTTGAAAAACTTGCTTTTGAAACCGAACGTAATTTTTTAAAAGAAGTATCGCTTTTTGATGTTTATGAGGGCGATAAAATTCCTTCAGACAAAAAATCGTATGCGCTTAGTTTTACTTTGCAGAACGCCGAAGCCACTTTAACCGATAATCAAATTACCAATACTACTAACAAATTAATCAAAGTTTTTGAAGAAAAACTTAATGCTTTAGTTAGAAGTTAATTTTTTGATTTACAGTTAATTACATTCTTTTAAATAAAGCATAACCCTGGTTTACTAGCTGTTTACTAACACATTTTCAACGGCTTATAAACAGTTTATGAGCATAATTTTACCAAACCTTAAATTAGACCAATAGCTCTTTTAGGTAGCTTAATAAGAATAATTGTTAATAAAAAGTCAGTATCTTTGTAGTCAACCAATTTATAGCCATGTTTGAAATTTTAAATCATTTTCAGAAAAAATTTAAACCGCTTACTAAAGAGGGTTTACGTTTTCAAGGTCTTTCGTTAATTGACGTGAAGCGCAAGAAACATGTAATTATGATTTCAAAACCATTTGTGTTTGATAATCGTAAATTACCTAAAGTATATGACGGATTAGAAATTAAGGCTAAAATTGAAGGGGATCTTCCTGAAGAATTTAAAGTAGACGCAAGAAGAGAATACATTTGGGCACCACAACGTTTTGAAGATTTTGTTGACCGTTGTTCAGATGAAATTCGTAAGAAATTTAAACAGCCAAACATGAGCAGAGAAGAAATGCTTGATGCACTTGCTTTTGGTAATTTTGATGCGCATAAAAAGAAATGTACTGAGCTTTTGAATGAGGGTAAAATACCACCTCTTTCGTTAAACTAAAAGTGGTTTTATTATTTAATAGGGTTAAACTTAATTCTACTTTTTGAACCAGAGAATCCTGCCAAACGGCAGGATTTTTTGTTTACAGATACTTTTAATAGGAGATTATAGTTCAGAAATATATTTGGCTGTAGCCAATAAAAGTTCTTCTTCAAATGGGCGAGCCATTAATTGAAGTCCGAAAGGCATATTTTGTTCGTTAACCCCTGCCGGTATAGATATAGCAGGAACACCTGAAATGTTAGCCTGTACAGTATAAATGTCCTCTAAATACATTTTAATGGGGTCGGCACTATTAGCACCATGCTCAAAAGCAACCCCAGGTGTTGTTGGCATTAAAATAATATCATAGTCTTTAAAAATAGCTAAGGTTTTATCTCTTACCACACGGCGTACTTGTTGTGCTTTAGCATAATAAGCATCGTAATAACCTGCGCTAAGTACAAAAGTACCCAACATTATACGACGTTGAACTTCTTTACCAAAACCTTCGGTACGCGATTTTTTAAATGTACTTTCTAAATCGGTTGCATTTTTACTGCGGTAGCCATAAGGCACACCACCAAAACGACTAAGGTTAGATGAAGCCTCAGCGGTAGTTAGTACATAATAAGTAGGTACTAAGTATTCCAATTCTTTAAAATCAACGCCATCCACAGCGTGACCCTGTTGTTTTAACTTTTCAATGGTTTTGGTAATGTTGCTTTTAATAATAGGGTCAAGTGCCAGGTTATCTAAGCAATCGTTTATATAAGCTATTTTAATTTTTTTGCTTGATGTTGCTTTTGAATATTCTGCAACGGGTTTAGATGAAACTGTACCATCAAACTCATCAGCACCTGCAATAATTTCAAGTACTAAAGCGGTATCATCAATAGTTTTAGTAAGTGGTCCTATTTGATCGAATGAAGAAGCATAAGCAATTAAACCCCAACGAGAAACCCTGCCATAAGTAGGTTTTAAGCCTACTACACCACAAAAAGATGCCGGCTGACGGATACTTCCACCCGTATCGCTTCCTAATGCTACGTGAACTAGATTTGCTGCAACCGCAGCAGCTGAACCACCTGATGAACCACCCGGAACAGTTTTTTCATTTAAAGGGTTTAAAACTTTGCCAAAGGCCGAGTTTTCGTTACTGCTACCCATGGCAAATTCGTCGCAGTTTGTGCGACCAATAATAATAGCATCTTGAGCTAATAAACGTTCTACAACCGTAGAACTATAAAGTGAAGTAAAGTTTTCTAAAATTTTTGAAGCGGCAGAAACCTTGTGGTTTTTATAACAGATGTTATCTTTCAAAGCGATAATAACTCCAGCTAAACGACCTGCTGTACCCGATTTAATTTTGGCATCAACTAAATCGGCCTGTTTTAAAGCCGACTCATTAAAGGTTTCTAAAAATATATTAAGATGTTTTTTTGCTTCGATAGAAGATAAGGAAGCATTAACTAAATCTTTACAAGTAGTGTTGCCCCGCCTTAAATCGTTTTGAAGCGAGGCAATGCTTTTAAATACGTACACAGATCTTATTTTTTGTCGATTTTCTCTGTTGATGGAGTGCTTTCTTCTCCTTTTGAGGCATCTTTAAATTCTTTCATGCCTTTACCTAAGCCGCGCATTAACTCAGGAATTTTTTTACCGCCAAATAACAATAATAAAGCAGCTAGAATTAAAATAATTTCTCCGGTACCTAATTTCATGATTAAAAGATTTAATTTTGAACCACAAAGATAACACATTTTATCGTAACCCTGCATGTTAAAAAAGATTGAACACATTGGTATAGCCGTTAAAAATTTGAAAGAAAGTAACGAGTTATTTAAAAAGCTTTTTGGGAAAGACTTATACAAAGTTGAAGCCGTTGAAAGCGAAAAAGTATCTACTTCTTTTTTTATGCTGGGTGAGAGTAAAATTGAGCTTTTAGAGGCTCAAAACGAAAACTCGGCCATTGCCAAATTTATTGAAAAACGCGGCGAAGGCATACACCACATGGCATTTGAGGTAGATGATATTTATGCTGAAATTAAAAGGCTGCAAGCCGAAGGTTTTGAAATTTTAAACCCAGAGCCAAAAAAAGGGGCAGATAATAAACTTATTTGCTTTTTACACCCAAAAACCACCAACGGGGTTTTAATTGAATTGTGCCAGGAAATGAAATAGGCTTTACGATTTAAAAGAAATCATATCGAAAGGCTCGTTTAAGATGAACGAGTAGCTGCGACCAGCTTCTTCAATATCCTCGTCATCCTCATTATAGTACCATTTAAAGGTTACTTCGATGCCCTTTTCTTTTAGTTTTAGCACCGTTTTCATTAATTCTAAAATGTAACGAGCGCTACCTGTATTAAAAAAATGAAGTTTAACTGTTAACGAAAATTGCTTTACAGGGCTTTGCTCAACAGTATGTATAAAGTTAATTACCGGTTTAAAAAACTCGTGGGTTAACTCAGGAATACAAATCCCCTCTAACACTAACTCGTTGTTGGTAGTATTAAAATTTACTTTCGGCGTTTTTTCTGTTGACTCTATCGATAAATTCATACTTCCTCACAAATTTAAACAAAAATTTAAATTTTAACTATTTGTTTTTTGTTTTAACAAACCCTTTAACGAATAACCTATAACGCAAATATCATCTGTTTGAGTGCCTTTTTTCTTCCACTCTATGTGTTGTTTCCATAAATAGTTTTTTTGCCTGTTAAAAGGCATTTCTTCTATACCAAGTAATGTAAGCTTAAATCTACTCTTACTATACTTTTTTATGTCTGTGCCATTAAATTGGTCAAAATAACCATCAGTACTCATATATATTTTCAAATCTTCATGCAGTAATCTAATTTGGGTTGTAAATTGGGTGTTAAGCCCCGAGGCTATGCCACCAATTGGTATACGATTGCCTTTAATTTCGTTAAGACTGCCCTTATTTACCAAATACAAATTGTGCATAGCCCCACTAAATAAAAGCACACCGTATTTTAAATCAAGTACACAAAGTGATACATCTAAGCCATCCAAAATTTCATCATCCTGTTTGTATTGGTTTAATGATTCCTTTATTTTTCTATTTAAAAAATCGAGTACCAAGCCCGGGTCAAAAATATTATACTCCTTAATGGCCTGCGAGATAATATTGCTACACAAAATACTTAATAAGGCTCCGGAAACACCGTGCCCCGTGCAATCGCCAAGAGCTATAAATATTTTATCATCTTTACGATAGCACCAGTAAAAATCGCCCCCAATAACATCTCGTTGTTTTAAAATGATAAATGATTCAGGAATCATTTCCTGCATAAACGATTCGGGCGGCATAACAGATTGCTGTATACGACGTGAATAATCTATATTATCAGATATATCTTTATTCTTTTCCGATAATTCTTTACGATAGGTAATTTGCTCTACACCTAACTGAATAGATTCAGCCAGGTCGGTAAGTATTTGAATGTCTTGCTCAGAAAAAGTATCGGGTTTAGAAGACAGCACAGATATTGTACCTGTTACATGGTTGCCGCGCTTAATAGCCACACTTAAAAAAGAACGTGTGTTGGTTCTTATTGTATCATCAGGAAAACTATTTATGTTTTCTATTTCAGAAGGTTTTACACTACTATAAAGTAAATAGTCTTTTTTATCGAAAGCATGATAATCAAAATTGTCTTTGCCAATTTGAAGATGTTGTTTTATGGAAGATGTATGGATGTCGTAATAAAAAGTTTCTAGCTTTTTACTGTGTTGATTATGGAAAGTAACAAAGGTACTTTTATAATGGTGTATGCTAGTACACAATTTATAGAGTACTGAGTTTATTAAATCAGTTTGACTCTTAGCATTAATAAATTCTTTTTTAATTTTATTAATTACCTGCAGTCTTTCAGAATAACTTTGTATTCGAATATTTTGCTGTTCAATAGTTTCCTTATTACTTATTTGACTTAAAGTAATAGCAACTGCATCAGCTATTTGACGAGCAAAATTGATGTAATCCTCATCAAATAAATTTTTATGCTCCGACGCTAAATTAAAAGCGCCTGTAAGCTTTCCGTTAAAAAACAGAGGGGTAATTAAATACGAATTAACGCCTAAGTTTTTTACTATTTCATCAGTTTTTGAAAGCGCGCCCGAATTATTAAAATCATCTACCTTATAATACTGATTTTTTAAAAGGTTTGGTAGGCTGCGGTAATCGGCCGCAAGGTGTACTTGTAAATCTATTTTACCTTGTTCAGGTTTATATTCATACAAGTACGCCGTTTTAATATCTTCATCAAACAACGTAAGTGTAGCTCGTTTAGCATCTGTAATTTTTGATTTTAGCTCAGTTAACAACCGTTCAATTAAATCGGTTTTTTGGGTGGCTTCTAAAATTATTTGCTTTACCTCGTTTAGTAATTCCAATTTTTCAGAATACAATTGAATTCGTTTGTTTTTTTCTTCAATTTGTTTCTGTGCTTCTATCCTCTCCGTAATATCACGGCAAATAACATGGAAACCAATAATTTTATTTTCCTGTTTTTCGTCGCGATATAATTTAGCTGATAACCCTACCCATACTTCTTTTTCACTTTTTGTTATAATTGGTAACTCATAATAGCTTTCCTCTGTTTGGCTTGTTAATTGTTTTTGGTAAAAGGATGCTACTTTTTTTATGTAATCCTGTCTAATTAAGCGATTAAAGCGCATGTGCAATAACTGGTCATTACTATACCCAATAATGCGTGTACCTACTTCGTTTACATAAGTAAACAGTCCGTTTACATCTGTAGTATAAATAATATCGCTTGCCGATTCAACAATGTGTTGATAACGCTCTTCTATTTCTTTTTTATCAGTAATATCAATTCCAATACCAACTACCAGGTTGTTTTCGAAAAAACTATTTTCCCATTGTATCCAACGTGGCACTCCCTTTTTATCTACAATTCGTTCAACTGAATTGCGCTCTATATGCCTGCTAACTACACTCTCTTTTACAATTTGATTACGAGCTTCATCTTCAGATCGAATTTTCCACCAACCATCCCCTAAAAGCTCTTGCTCGGTATACCCTAAAATTTGTTCGAAGTTTTTTGATACAAATACAATTTCACCCTCTTTGTTTGAAGCAATTACTAACGAATTTCCGGTGTTAATAGTTGTATCGGCAAAAAACAAACGATCGTATAAATTTAGTTGTACCTGTATGCTAACTAAGGTTAGTATTATAGAAGTTATAATAATCATTAAAAACATACCCGGACTGTATATTGGAGTTTTAATAGCAAAAAATAAAAAAACACTTGCCAGCATTATAAGAGTAGCATAAACAATAAAAGGCTTTATTTTATTTATTACCAGATGTGCAATATTTATAATAAGCACCAAGCCCATAAAGAAATAAGGCGTTAGATTTGATAAATAAGAAAGCAAAATGTACAGCCCTGTAATAAGATAAAATGCCCCAATTAATATAATTCTTCCGTTTGTTTTTATAAATTTTGATGTGTATGTTAACAACATAAGCATCAACATGACTGCCCCTACTGCTATTTGATAAAACAGTTTAGCTCCATAATCATCATTAATAGCTGAGTAAACAAAGGCACTTACAGGCACCAATACGGCGCCGCAAATAAGTATAATACGCGTGTTGGGTAAATTATAATTTACGTTAGAAGATTTAATTAAATCGTCCTTATAGCTTTTAAAGAAACGAAGGAAAAAGGCTATAATACAAACAAGTAAGGCAAGTACTAAAATTAAAAAGCTATTTGTTTTCCAAAAAGGTACTTCAATTTCAAATGAGAATTCTGCCGGTGCACTCCAGTTTCTACCATCAAAAGATACCGATACAAAAAATGTATATTTTCCATCGGAAAGGTTTGAATAAATGGCGTGATTTGTTTTTTCGGTGTAAACCCATTTTTTATCAAAACCCTCTAACTTATATTTTAAGAAATATTTATTATCTCCTAATGAGTTAAACACTTCAAAATAAAAAGTTAAATCGTTTTTGTTGTAAGGCAGTATTAATTGCTCCGGTATATTAGCCTTACTATTAAATTTAAAACCTAAACGTCGCCAATTAGTTGTGTCGTTAAATAACTGCACTGCGGTAAGTTTTACCACTAATCCTTTAAGTAAATCTCCGCTTTCAGCTTGCTTATAAACTAATAAACCTTTGCTTGTACCTAAGTAAAAACTACCAGAGCTGCCTTGCATTAAAGAACCTTGTAAAAACTCTGCATTATTTCTGCTAAAGCTTTCTATTAAGGTGTTTATTTTAATTTCGTTTGACTCAAATACAATTTTGTATAAACTATTTGATGAGCTTAAATAAATTTCATTGTCATTAACTGCCTGAACAGCTTTAATAACTATACTTTGTAAACCTTGTTTACGCTCAATTTGCTCAAGCATTTTACTGCTTTTATTGTATTTAAACAACCCAAAACCATTAGTAGCAGCATACATATAGTTGTTACTGCAAGAAATAGATGTAACTGCCGACTCGGATAATTGGTTATCCTTATCAACCAATTTAGATACTTCGTTGTTTTGGATATAATACAACCCCCTATCGGTGCCCACCCAAACGGTTTCATTATCAACTGCAATGCTGCTTATAGAAAGTGTGTTGAACTGAGGGGAAAAACTGTTTAGTTTTTTTGTTTTAAAATTATAAATCAATAAACCCTGTTTACTGGTGCCAATTAATAGTGCTGTATCTTTTAAAAATTTTAAGGATGAAATTTCTGCATTGGTTTTAATTTGATTGACTAGTTTTTTTGTGGCGCAATCATAAATATCAACATCTGAATAATAATGCCCCAGAACAAGCTGATTGTTTGGTTTACTATAATCTGCACAGGTAGTATTTTCAGTTTTTATATGATAAAATGGGCTAATATTTTTCCCATCAAAAAAACAGGCCCCGCCAGATGTACATAGCAGCCATTGGTTACCGTTTACTTGTGTTATTTGCTTACAATTTGGTGCAGGTAAATTTTGTTTGGTGTTATAGATTAAGAAATTTTCGTTTAATAAAATAGATACTCCTAACGAAGACGTTCCGCACCAAACGTTGCCATAATTATCGGATGTGGCGCACAAAAGGTTGTTTTGAGCTAATCCGTTTTCTTCAGTAATTATTTGAAATTCTTTTTCGTCGTATTTTATTAGACCACTGCCCATTGTAGCAAACCAAATATTGCCTTGTTTATCTACGCTAATATCTGATGTATAAGCAAGCCATGTTTCGGGCAAAGACTCTAACCAAATAGGCGCATTATAATTATATTGCATAATGCCCTTACCCAATACACTTATAAACATTTTAGAATCGAAATAAGATTCTATATCCTTTATCTTTTCGTTTTTAAGGGAGTCGTATATGGCTTGATGTGTATTTACCAACGTGTTGTTTAGCGTGTTAATAGCATAAATACCACTTCCATCCGTGCCCAACCAAAGTTCGTTTTCGCTTTTATGAAAATACCCGCAAGTAATGTTTTCAACGTCAATTTTTAAATTGGTAAACAGCTGGGTAAACTTATTGTCTTTAAACTCCCATACGCCAAGAGTTGTAAGCACGTAGAGTAAAGAATCGGATGCCGGGATAATTTTATTTATTAATACGGGATTTGTTTTGGTAAATAAGGAATACTCTTCGGTATAATTACCAACGCATTTAAAAAGAGACCTATCGTTGGCAAACCAAATGTGTTTATCGCTTTCGGCAATAGATTTAATTGGACGAGATAAGGAAACCGAGTTTTGAGCATAAATATCTATAAAACTTTTGCCTACATATTTTTTTATACCCTCATTGGTGCCAATCCAAATATATCCTTCATCATCTTGATAAATACAATTTATTTGAGAACTTGGTAAACCATCACGCAAAGTAATTTGAGAAAAGTTAAACTCCTGCGCATAAAATTTTGAAGATGCTGCAAAGCATACTAAATAAATAAAAAGGAGTTTTAATTGTTTAGAAAAACGCACACCAGCAGGGTTCATATTAGCAAACATAGCGTTTTGCCTTCACATTTAAAAGAAGAAATTTAGCCTATGTGCTCGTGCACTTTAATAACCGAAGCTGTTGCTGTTTTTTGTACGGTATTTTTGCTAAATATTACATCAATTCTACCTAGCCAAATGCCCGCCCAGCCCACTTGCGTAACGTAAACAGGTTTGTTGGCGGCGTTTGTTTTTAGCTTTGGCTCATCTAAAAAAGTGTGGGTGTGCCCACCAATGATTAAATCAATGTCTTGTGTTTGTTCAGATAAAATAGTGTCGCTAACCTTCTTTTCGGCATAATTATACCCTAAGTGAGATAAGCAAATTACATAATCACATTTTTTTTCGTGCTTTAAAACGGCAGCCGTTTTTTTAGCGGCTTCAATAGGGTCGTTATATCTAATATCGCCATAGTTTTTTTTCTCAACCAAACCTTGTAACTCTATACCCAAACCAAACACCCCAATTTTTAATCCGTCTTTTATAATTATTTTAAATGGATTAATTCTACCTGCAAGCGGACTATCTTTAAAATCGTAATTAGCATTTACAAATTCAAAACTGGCGTTAGGCATTTGTTTAATAATATTATCTACACCTAAGTCAAAATCGTGATTACCAAAGGTTGATAAATCATAACCCATTTGGCTCATTAGCTTAAACTCCAACTCGCCTGCATAAAAATTAAAATAG
>DATHOW010000220.1:0-8286 GCA_035484495.1 Bacteroidia bacterium
TTTATGTTTGCTTTTTCAGCTATGTTGTTGCTCACTAAATGTGTTTTAAATTATAAATTACAGTTTGGCTTTTACTTCAACCATATCATAACCCTCAATAATGTCGCCAACTTTAATATCGTTGTAACCATCAATGTTTAATCCACACTCGTAACCGGCAGCAACTTCTTTTACATCATCTTTAAAGCGTTTTAACGAACCTAAAGCACCACTATGTACCACAATGCCATCACGTATAATGCGCACTTTGGTTTGGCGGTTTACTTTACCATCAAGCACATAACAACCTGCAATGGTACCAACTTTGGTTATGTTAAACACTTCTCTAATTTCAATATTACAAACAATTTTCTCTTCAAATTCAGGCGCTAACATGCCCTCCATAGCCGCTTTAATTTCGTCTATGGCTTGGTAAATGATTGAATATAAGCGGATATCAATTTCTTCAGTCTCTGCTAATTTACGCGCGTTGGTAGTTGGACGAACCTGAAAACCTACTATAATAGCGTTTGATGCCGATGCTAACATTACATCGTTCTCACTGATAGCACCAACAGCTTTACTGATAATATTGATAGCAATTTTTTCGGTAGATAATTTCAATAACGAATCAGATAATGCCTCGATAGAACCATCCACGTCACCTTTTACAATTACATTTAATTCTTTAAAGTCGCCTATTGCTAAACGTCTTCCAATCTCATCAAGTGTAATGTGTTTTTGTGTACGTATGCCTTGTTCGCGCTGTAATTGCAAACGTTTGTTAGCTAACTCACGTGCTTCGCGCTCATCAGCCATTACATTAAATTTATCGCCCGCAGTTGGTGAACCGCTTAAGCCTAATAATTGTAATGGAATAGATGGACCAGCTTCTTTAATTGGTAAACCACGCTCGTTAGTCATTGCTTTTACACGACCGCTATAACCACCGGCAACAATAATGTCACCAACTTTAAGCGTTCCTTTTTGTACAATGATATCAGCAACGTGACCACGACCTTTATCTAATTTAGCCTCAATTACCGAGCCCGAAGCTCTGATTTTTGGATTAGCTTTTAGGTCTAATATTTCAGCTTCTAATAAAACTTTCTCTAATAATAATTCAATGTTTAAACCTGTTTTAGCTGATATCTCTTGCGATTGGAATTTACCACCCCACTCTTCAACTAAAATATTTAACTGGGCTAAATCTTCGCGTATTTTGTTTGTGTTAGCACCCGGTTTATCAATTTTGTTTATAGCAATAATCATAGGTACACCGGCTGCTTGTGCGTGGTTAATGGCCTCTTTTGTTTGAGGCATTACACTATCATCGGCCGCTACCACAATAATTACAATATCCGTAATTTGAGCACCACGAGCACGCATAGCGGTAAACGCTTCGTGACCCGGAGTATCTAAAAATGTAATAGATTTTCCGCTATCTAATTTTACATTGTAGCTACCAATGTGCTGAGTGATACCACCCGCCTCGCCGGCAACAACGTTTGCTTTACGTATATAATCCAGTAACGATGTTTTACCATGATCTACGTGACCCATGATAGTAACAATAGGAGGACGAGAAACAATGTCATCTTCGTTTTCTTCTTCTTTAACTTCAATAACCTCAATGGCTTCTGCAGTTACGAATTCAGTTTTAAAACCAAACTCCTCAGCAACAATAGCAATGGTTTCTGCATCTATACGCTGGTTGATGGATACAAACAAACCAAGACTCATACAAGTAGAAATTACTTGCGTAACCGGCACGCTCATCATTTGTGCTAACTGGTTAGCCGATACAAACTCCGTTACTTTCAGAATTTTTTTCTCTGCTTCAGCTTGTTCATGCTCTTCAGCTATACGCTCACGAATCTCACCACGTTTTTCTTTACGGTATTTTGCAGCATTAGATTTTTGACCACCTTTACTTAAACGAGCTAAGGTTTCTTTAATCTGTGCCTGAATTTCTTCATCAGTAAGGGCAGGTTTTGGTTCGCGTTTAGCCGGACCGGTATTTGTGCCTCTGGCTGCAAATTTCTGACGAGCAATTTGCGCTTGCTCTTTACCAACTTTGTTTATTTCATCTTTACTTAAGCTGCCTGTTTTTTGTATGCGCTTACGTTTTTTCTTTTCGTTATGAAAGTTACCCGGTGTAGGTTTTTTCTCAACCGGCAACACCATAGTACCTAAAATTTTAGGACCTTCTAATTTTTTAAACGTAGTTTCTAAAAAATCTTCTTTTGGTGGTTCGTTTGCTGCCGGTGTTTCTACCACAGGTGCAGGTTTAGCTGCAGGCACTTCGGCCACAGGCTCTTCCTCTTTAGTTTTTTTACGTGCGGCAGGTTTTTTAACTTCTTCTTTTGCAGCTTTTTCTGCAGCAGCTTCAGCATCTTTATCTTTCTTCGATTTTTTATCGGGCTTAGTTTTGCTGTTAAGCGTAGATAAATCTATTTTAGAAATTACTTTTACACCAACTGATTTCTCTTCTTTTTTAGGCTCTTCGGCTTTTACTTCAGCTTGTTTTTTCTCCGCTTCTTCAGCAGCTTTTTTTGTTGCTTTTTCTTTTTCCGATTCTTCAGCAATGCGTTGTTTTTGTTCAACACGCAGTGTTTCTAACACTTTTGAAGTAGATGAAACCGATAAATCTTTTATAACAATATCCTCTTCAAAATCATCTTTCTTTTTGATAGCAGATTTTGATTCATCTAATGTAATGCTCTCTTTTTTCTCACGAATAATTTGGCCTACTTGTTGAGCTTGTTTCTTAGCGTTTTTATCGCCCTGAAACTGTTGCATAACCATGTTATACTCAACTTCACCTAATTTTGAATTAAGATTTTTTGCATCAACCTTGTGACCTTTTGAAGATAAAAAGTCGGCAATGGTTGCCACAGAGACACCAACCTCGCTTGCAAGTTTACTTAATCGTACTGTTTTAGTTTCTGACATATTTTTTTATTCTCCTTGCTTACTTATTGTTTTTATTTACTGTGTGCTAAAATTTTAATTCATTTTTCGCACGTTTTTATTCTTGTTCTGCATCAAACTCCGATGCTAATATTGAACGTACTTCTTCAATAGTCTCCGGTTTAATTTTGGTACGGCGTACTAACTCTTCTTGTGTAAGTTTTAGTACATCTTTAGCTGTATCACAACCAATTAATTTTAGTTCTTCGATAACAGCTGCCTCAATTTCGTCAGAGAATTCTTCTAAGTCTACGTCTTCCTCATCAATGATTTCTTCTTCAGCTTCGCGATATACATCTAACTCATAACCGGTTAATTTACCTGCTAATTTAATATTGAAACCACCTTTACCAATAGCTAACGATATTTGGTCTGGTTTCAAGTACACCTGTGCACGCATATTTGTATCATCCAACGTAATGTTGGTAATTTTTGCAGGGCTTAAAGCACGTTGTATAAGTAGTTGCGCATTGCTTGTAAAGTTAATTACATCAATGTTTTCGTTTTTCAACTCACGTACGATACCGTGGATACGAGAACCTTTCATTCCAACACAAGCACCAACCGGGTCAATTCGCTCGTCGTAAGACTCAACAGCCACTTTAGCACGCTCACCAGGCTCACGAACAATTTTCTTAATAGTAATTAAACCATCTGCAATTTCTGGTACTTCAGTTTCAAACAAACGCTCTAAGAATACAGGCGATGTGCGAGATAATAAAATAACAGGCGTTGCATTTTTCATGTCAACTTTTAAAACTACTGCTTTAACGGTATCTCCTTTTTTGAAGAAGTCGGTTGGGATTTGTTCGGTGCGAGGAAGGATTAATTCGTTTCCTTCATCATCAACCATCATAATTTCTTTTTTCCAAACTTGGTAAACTTCGGCAGTAATTACTTCACCAACACGCTCTTTATATTTGTTATAAATTTCGTTTTTCTCAAGTTCTAATACTTTTTGTACTAAGTTTTGGCGTAATGATAATACAGAACGACGACCAAACTCTTCCATGCTTACAGGCTCAGTAACCTCTTCGCCAATTTCAAAACTATCGTCAATTTTATGTGCATCACTTAAACTAATGTGTTTGTTTTCATCATAATCAAAGCTGTCTTCAGCAAATTCATCATCAACAATGGTGCGGTTTTTATACATTTCCACATCACCTTTATCGGGGTTTACAATAATATCGAAGTTTTTATCGGTACCGTATTTTTTGATGATCATGCTACGAAACACGTCATCAATAATGCTCATTAAGGTTGCCTTGTCGATGTTTTTTATTTCCTTAAAATCGGAAAACGATTCAATTAAATTAACACTGTGCATGGTTGCTTTTTTTTATGATTAAAATGGTAAAATTAACTTGGTTTCTTTTATTTTATCTAAATCTATTGTTACGTTTTCAATAACTGTTTGTTTCCCTTTGCCTATTTGTTTGCGTTCTCTGGTTTTAATTTCAATAGTAATGTTTGTATCAGTAGCGGCAGTTAATGCGCCAATAATTTTTATACCATCTTTTTTAATAACCGACACCTGCTTGCCTATGTACTTTTGGTACTGAGGCAGCACGGTAAAAGCCTCATCAATGCCGGGCGAAGAAACCATTAGTTCAAAATCTTCATCATCACGGTTCAGGCTTGCCTCAATGTGTTTACTAATCTCGCGGCATGTTTCAATAGTAATGTGGTTAGGCTCGTCAACAAAAACCTCTATTTTATTAGCCGGTTTAACCTTGGCGTGCACTAAAAACACAGGGGTTCCCTTAATTTTTTCTTCTACTAATTTCTGTATGGTTTGTTCACTAATCATTGCTAAACAAAGAGGGGACTTACTAGCCCCCTCTCACTTTTTTTATATTTCGACTGCAAATATACGTATTTTTTATTAAAAACCAATTGTTAGTTAATTTCGATAAAATAGTTATATATCTCGATAAAATGCCCTAATTTTGCTATATAATACTAAAACTGATTAAATACTAAAGTCATGGAAAAAATCATTAAATTAATAAAAAACAAGCAAGTTGCTCTGTTATTATTAGTGTTGATAACACCACTTGCTACATTTGCTCAAGCACATTTGCCAACTGCAGCCGAGGAAGCTGAAGCCGCCAAACAAACAGCCTTATTTGCAGAAGTAGGCATTGCTGTTTTGTTTATTGCTGCAGTTACTGCCTTTTTGGTTTTTAAGGCAAAGCACGATAAAAAAGTGCGCGAACAACAGATGGAGCAGATGAAAAAAGTGCAAGCTGCTAAAAGAAGAGCTGCTTAAAGTCTTTGTCTGATTACTTCGTAAAGTACAACACCCGTAGCTACTGATACATTCAGGGAAGCAATTTTTCCTGTCATGGGTATTTTTACCGCATCGGTACATAAACGCAAGTATTCGCCAGAAATCCCTAAATCTTCGGAGCCCATTACAATGGCTGTTGGTATTTTAAAATCAACATCGTAAATAAGCTTTTCGGTTTTTTCGTGACAGGCAACTATTTGCAAACCACTTTCTTTTAAAAAGGTAATCGTGTCTTTTAAATTATATTCTCTACAAACAGGGATGCGATGAAGCGCCCCTGCCGAAGTTTTTACAGCATCGCCATTTAGTTGTGCCGACCCACGTTGTGGTACAATAATCATATCAACCCCCGAACACTCAGCCGTACGGGCTATGGCGCCAAAGTTACGTACATCGGTAATTTTATCAAGTATTAAAACCAAAGGCGTTTTTCCTTCCGAAAAAACTTTGTGCAAAATATCTTCAGCTTTAAAATATTCTATCTCGCACACAAAGGCAATAACGCCTTGGTGGTTTTTTTTAGTGATGCGGTTTATCTTTTCAGGTGGCACCATTTGGTAGGGTATCTCGGTGCCCTGCAAAACTTTACGTAGTTCGTTAAATAATTGCCCGGCCAAACCGCGCTGAATAAGAATTTTATCAATTTCTTTTCCGGCTTTTATAGCTTCAATAACGGCATGTATGCCAAATATGTGGTTGTCTTCTTTCACTTATGGTAATTTAATAGACCGCCAAATTAACGGTAAAATAACGGGGAGCAAAAAAAATTAAGACTTTTGTCATTTCGACCGTAGGGAGAAATCTGTTTGGAAACGGATTTCTCAGTCGTTCCTCCTTCGAAATGACAAGATGGAGTGAGTTTTACCGTTTCAACAAAGCAGGTCTTAAAACTTATTGCAGAGTTTGATGCAATAAGGCACTAAAAAAATAATTTTAGCACATGAACGTAACCGAGAAAAAATCATCCTCCTTATGGGTGCTTTATAGTATATTTTTCTTTTGGGGATTTGTGGCAGCCTCTAACACAGTGCTTATAGGAACCTTTAAAGCGCACTTTAAATTATCGCAGTTTCAATCGCAGTTAATTGATATGGCTTTTTATGCAGCTTATTTTTTAGGCTCGCTTATTTATTTTTTCTACTCGAGGTTTAGAGGCGATTTGCTTAATAAAATTGGCTACAAAACGGGCTTGGTAGGTGGTTTGCTAATTTCTGCCATTGGCTCTTTAGGCTTTGTACCTGCGGCAAGCATGCAATCGTTCCCTATGATGTTGGCTTCTTTATTTATTGTGGCAATTGGTTTTACGGTACAACAAATAGTGGTAAACCCCTATGTAATGGTTATGGGTAGCCCTGAAACTGGTGCACACAGAATAACCGCAGGCGGTAGCATTAATTCATTTGGTACAACTATTGGTCCGTTACTAATTAGCTACGCCATTTTTGGTGGCATTAGCAGTACAAATACGCTGAGTGATTTATCGAGTGTGCAACTGCCTTATGTAATTTTAGCCATTTCGTTTGTGTTGGCGGCTTTAGTGGTTGGTTTATCTAAATTGCCACCGGTAACTAACACCGAAAAAATAGAAAATAATTTGGGGGCTTTTTCTTTTAGGCAAGTACGTTTAGGCATGCTGGCCATTTTTGTTTACGTAGGGGTAGAAGTTACCATACAAAGCAATATGCCTGCATTGCTTGAAAGCCCTGATATGTTGGGTTTATCTGCCAGTCAAACCGTTCATTTTATATCACTATACTGGGGTAGTTTAATGATTGGTAGGTGGACAGGGGCTATATCAGCTTTCAATTTATCAAGCCGTGTTAAAAAAATTCTTACTGCCATTTTACCTTTGGCGGCTTACGCAGTTATTTTGTTGGTTAACTACATTAAGTTTTCTGCCTTGGGCACTCCCGAAAAAATTAACGATTTGTTGTTTTACTTCCCATGCATTGTTTTAATTATTGTTGGCTTTTATATGGCACAAGAAAAACCTGCACGCACCATGTTATTGTTTGGCGGGGTAGGGGCTTTGTTAATGTTAGCAGGCATGATTACAAAAGGCTACACAGCAACTTACTTGTTTATTAGTGGGGGCTTATTTTGCTCGGTAATGTGGCCTTGTATTTTTTCGTTGGCATTGGCAGGTTTAGGCAAGTACACCAATCAGGCATCATCGTTATTAGTGATGATGATTTTGGGTGGCGCCATTATTCCGCCCCTGCAAGGATTATTATCGGATAAAACGGGCATTCATTTCTCTTATATTATACCTTTGTTGGGCTTTATTTACCTGGCTTATTTTGGATGGAAAGTAAAAGCTATTTTAAAACAACAAGGCATTAATTTTGACGAGAAAGTAGTTAGCAATCATTAGTTAAGAGTTATTAGAATTAAGCAGTATGAATCGTTTTACACAAATACTAAAATTCAATTTATTCGCTATTTGCTATTGCCTATTAACTAATAACTCTACGGCGCAAACAACACGTGTGCTTTTTGTTTTTGATGCATCAAATAGTATGAAAACTATGTACGATGGTAAACCTCGTATAGAAAAAGCGAAAGAATTGTTTTATAAATTTATTGATAGTCTTAACCATTTAAAAAATTACGAATTTGCTTTGCGCATGTATGGCAACACGGTAAAATATCCTCCGGGAGATTGCAACGATAGTCGCTTGATGGTGCCCTTTGCAAAAAACAACATCCAAAAAATAAAAGATTTTGTAAAAGTAGTGCAACCCACAGGCATAACACCTATTGAGCATTCGCTTACGCAATCGGCAAACGATTTCCCTGATACCAAAGCCATCAACACCATTATTTTAATTACTGATGGCATTGAAGAATGTGGGGGCGACCCTTGTAAAGCAAAAATGGCTTTAGAAGAAAAAGGCATTATTTTAAAACCCTGCATCATTGGCATTGGTTTAACTATTGAGCAGGCAAAAGCTTTTGATTGTGTTGGGAATTATTTTAGTTATGAAGATGCCTCTGCGTTTTCAAAAACGTTGGATTATGTTACCTCGCAAACATTA
>DATHOW010000221.1:0-32526 GCA_035484495.1 Bacteroidia bacterium
GGTAATGTTTAGTAAATCATTTCTAGTCTTCCCCCTAAACGGACCACCACTGGCAGTCAGGTAAATTTTTTCAATCGCATTATCAAACTCACCTACCAAACATTGAAATATAGCCGAGTGCTCACTATCAACCGGGTAAATATTTACACCGTTTTCCATAGCAAGTTTAGTAATCAGTTCTCCGGCAACAACTAAGGTTTCTTTATTAGCAAGTGCAATAGGTTTTTTATGTTTAATAGCATGTATGGTAGATGGCAAACCTGCAAAACCAACCATAGCCGCAAGCACCACATCAATGCTTTCCATCTCTACAATTTGCTCCACCGATTTTGCACCTGCAAAAACTTTTATGTCGTACGATGCAAGGGCCTCTTTTACCTGCAGGTATTTTGTATCGTCGGCAATAACAACCGCGTTAGGCAATACATCAATGGCTTGGGCAATTAATAAATCGGCATTGCTGTTGGCAACCAACACCTCGCAGCAAAAAAAATCAGGGTTAGCTTTAATAACCTCTATGGCTTGTGTGCCAATGCTTCCCGTGCTGCCCAGTATGGCTATATTTTTTTTCTTCATTAGTATTGCTAAAATAGAGATGCAAATGTAGGGTTTTTCTGCTTGTCATTTCGAAGGAGGTACGACTAAGCAATCGCTATAACTAACTTGAGATTGCCACGCTTCGCCCGCAATGACAAAATGCTTTTACACCCTCGCAACCCAAGGAGTTTCAGGTGCATTTAAATCATGCGCCAACTTACGCGATAACACAAATAAATAATCGGATAAACGATTTAAGTATTTATAAACCAATTCATCTACTTTTTCGTTTTCGGCAACGCGCAAAACGGCGCGCTCTCCACGCCTGCAAATACAACGCGCCAAATGACAGTAAGATACTATGGTGTGCCCGCCTGGTAAAACAAAACTTTTCATTACAGGCAAAGTTTCTTCCATGGCATCAATTTCTTTTTCAAGCAACACAATGTCTTCCTCTTTTATATCGGGCAATTTCATTTTATTTTTTTCGGGGTCGGCAGCTAATAGCGAGCCAATGGTAAACAAACGGTCTTGTACTTCCAATAACGTTTTTATGCTGCGTTCATCAATGGCTTGGTCGCGTAATAAACCAATCCAACTGTTAAGTTCATCAACTGTTCCGTAAGCCTCAATGCGTATATGTTGTTTGGGTAGGCGAGTGCCACCAATTAACGATGTCTGCCCTTTATCGCCTGTTTTTGTATAAACTTTAAACGCCATTTAAACCGTCAATTCTTTTTTTTTATCAATCGAGGTTAAAATATCCTCCAGTCTTCCTTTCGGAATCGAGTTAATCAAACGCTGCGTGTATTCGCTTTGTGGATTGTCGCAAATTTCATCGGCATCACCCATCTCTTCAATTTGCCCCTTGTTCATCACAATCATTCTATCACTCATAAATTTAACCACACTTAAATCGTGCGATATAAAAATATACGTAAACTTAAATTCGCTTTTTAAATCATTCAATAAATTCAACACCTGTGCCTGCACCGATACATCCAATGCCGACACCGACTCATCACAAATAATAAATTGTGGGTTTAATGATAAGGCGCGTGCAATGCAAACTCGTTGCCTTTGTCCGCCACTAAACTCATGTGGGTAACGGTAAAATTGTTTTTCGGTTAAGCTTACACGCTTAATCAAATCCATTGCTTTTTCTTTTCGCTCTTTATCGTTCGCATATAAGCCATGCACTTTCATGGGCTCCATAATAGCATCACCTATAGTTGCCTGCGGATTTAAAGAGGAGTAGGGGTCCTGAAAAATAATTTGCATATTGGCTCTGAGCGCACGCAAATCATTTTGTGGTATGGTAGTAATATCGTGTTTCTTAAACGAAATAAGTCCGCTGGTTGGTTCAACCAAACGTAAAATAGTTCTACCTAAAGTTGTTTTACCACAACCCGATTCTCCTACTAGTCCCAGTGTTTCACCTTCGTACACATCAAAGCTCACATCATCAACCGCTTTTACAAACTCAGTAGCTTTGCCAAAAAAACTTTTATTTATAGGGAAATAAGTTTTAAGGTTTTTTACCTCCAGTATTTTTGTACGTCCATATAATTCCTTGTGCCATTTTTTTCTTTCATGTTCTGTAATAACAGCATTGTGTATAGCCTCTTGTACAGTTTGTTCTTTTTCAATAATATTGCCGTCGCCGTTCACTTCCATAAAATCGGTTATGGTTGGCAAATGCTTTAAGCGTTTATCTAATGGCGGGCGGCAAGCCAATAAGCCTTTAGTATAAGGGTGCTGCGGGTCGGCAAAAATATCCATCACCGGGCCTTGCTCCACAATTTTACCTTTGTACATAACCACCACCTTATCGGCAAGTTCGGCAATAACGCCTAAGTCATGCGTAATAAATAAAATGCCCATGTTTTGCTCGCGTTGTAACTCAAGCATTAAATCAAGTATAGTTTTTTGTACCGTAACGTCAAGTGCGGTAGTAGGCTCATCAGCAATAAGTACACTTGGGTTGCAACTCATAGCCATGGCTATCATCACACGTTGCTTTTGGCCACCCGATATTTGGTGCGGATACGAATCTATAATTTGCTCGGGTCTTGGTAATTTTACTTTTTTAAACAACTCCAGCGTTCTCTCTCTGGCAACATCCTTACTAACTTTTTGGTGCAGTATAATGGCTTCCATTACCTGGTTACCGCAAGTAATTACAGGGTTAAGCGATGTCATCGGTTCCTGAAAAATCATGGCAAGTTCATTGCCACGCAGTTGCCTCATTTCGTCTTCTGATAGTTTTGTTAAATCTACCGTGCCTTTAGTTTTCGAATGATAAATAATTTCGCCCGACCTAATCCGTCCCGGAGGAGCTGGTATCAAGCCCATGGCCGATAGCGCGCTAACCGATTTACCCGAACCCGATTCGCCAACAATCCCAATCGTTTCGCCTTGCTTTAATGTAAAAGATATATTGTTAACCGCAGTTATGTGTTCACTTTCGGTTTTAAACTCAACAACTAAATTTTTTATTTCTAAAAGTAGTTCTTTCTTCAACATCTAATAAACATCAGTTTTACGAATATAACTATAAAAAATAAACCCCAAAATAAACTTAGACCAAGTCTTGGCTTTTACCCATTAATTTAGCCTAAAGTTTTATAAATCAGCTATTTTGCTGGCTCAACTTTTAATTTATAGCTCATCACGTATAACCTAGTTTAGGGCGTTCCGCTCGATTACAAGCGTCGGGCTTTACACTACAAGTTTTTATTGATTACAATAAAAAGCTTTTCGTTACAATCCCTAACGCACAAAAACTAATCCTTAAAACTTATTTTTCTCAATCAAATGCATTAATGTAATTTTGATTTAAGTAGAAAGTATAATATGGAATTAAAAATTATAAACCCTAACGAAGACAAAATAAACCCACTTTACGCTTCAACAGATTGCCAACAACTTATTGATGTCTATAATAATTACTATCCACAAATTGGTTTTCATAAACCTTGGGTAGGTTATTTTATTGTTAGAGAAAACCAGGTAGTAGGTTGTTGTGGTTTTGTGCAGCAACCGCAAAACAACCATGTAGAAGTTTCTTACGGCACCTTTAAGCAACACGAAGGGCAGGGCATAGCCACATTTGCCTGCAAGCAATTAATTGCCATTGCTCAACAAACCGACCCAGCATTAATTATTACTGCCAAAACCGAACCACGACACAACGCTTCAACAAAAATTTTACAAAAGCATAACTTTGTTTACTCACACATCGTGCAAGACCACGAAATTGGCGATGCTTGGTTTTGGGTGCTTAATCCAAATCAACCATAAAAAATAAAAATGCAACATATTACTTACCACCAAGCAACCCAAAACGATGTGCAAACCTTAATCGATTTGCGTATCGCTTTTTCTATCGAATTAATGGGCCCACAAACACAAGCGCATATAGATGAGTTAAAAACGCATCTTAAAAAATATTTTACCCAAGCACTTAACCACACTTGCTTTGCTTATTTGGCAAAACATAATAACCAGGTGGTAGGGGTAGGGGAGTTAATTATGCGCACACAACCTGGCAACTTTAAAAACCCAATAGGCATAGTAGGTTATTTAATGAATATGTACACCTTGCCAAATTTTCGCAAACAAGGCATTTGCGCACAAATTTTACAAACACTTATTAATGATGCGCAAAAACAAGGCATCACCACTTTCGAGTTACATGCCACCCAACAGGGTGAAAATGTGTACATACAAAATGGGTTTAAAAAACACAGCGAACCCACCTACCGAAAATACATTAGTTAATCGCTTACTGGCACTATTTTTGTAGCTCCAAAATTAAGTACATTAGCCTAATAAAAACATACAGCAAAACAACATGAAATTAAAACTAGTCATCTTCTTTTTTATTCTAAACGGTTTTTTGATAGCGCAACAAAATCAATTAACCTGGCACACCAATTTAACCGAAGCAAGCCAGTTGGCAATAAAAACAGGCAAACCTATTTTTGCTTTTTTTACCGGCAGCGATTGGTGTGGTTGGTGCGTGCGCCTGCAAAAAAGTGTATTCGAAAAAGAAGCCTTTATAACTTGGGCACAAAAAAATGTGGTCTTGCTCGAGTTAGATTTTCCGCGTCGTAAACAACTATCGCCCGAGCTTACTCAGCAAAACAATCAATTACAACAAAATTTTCAGGTAACGGGTTATCCAACTGTTTGGCTTTTTAAACCCACACACGATGTAAAAACAAACCAATTGCAAATAACCGCCCTTGGCAAACTTGGCTACCCGGCGGGTGCCGCTCAAGGTCAAGAAGCTGAGAAGTTTTTAGAAACTGCCAACGGCATACTAAATATAAAAAGTAAATAACGCATTATTTTTTTCTAACTTCAATTCTCAAATCAAAACCACATGACAGTACAAACCATCATGGCCGAACTAAAGGCTAAAGGCAACGACGGCGTAAAAAAAATATTTCTAAAACACGGTATCCTCGAGCCTTTCTTCGGCGTAAAAATCGAGTACCTAAAAGCCATCCAAAAAAAAGTAAAAAAAGATTATCAGTTAGCTAAAGATTTGTATGCCACAGGCAATGCCGATGCCATGTATCTTGCCGGCTTAATTGCCGATGAAGCTAAAATGACCAAAAAAGATTTAACCCTTTGGGTTACCCAGGCAAAATCAACTAACATAAGCGATTACACCGTGCCTTGGATAGCCGCCGAAAGCCACCACGGTTACGAGCTTGCTATGGAGTGGATACAATCAAAAATACAACACGTAGCAGCCGCAGGCTGGGCAACACTATCAAGCCTTGTGTCCATAAAACCAGATACCGATTTAAACACCACCGAATTAAAAAAACTACTATCTCATATTGAAACCAATATACAAAAAGTGCCCGACCAAGTTCGCGCAAAAATGAATGGTTTTATTATCGCACTCGGCTCATTTGTACCGGCCCTAACTAATGATGCACTAACCACGGCAAAAAAAATCGGCACCATCACTATCATAAAAGAAGGCACCGCTTGCAAAACGCCCGATGCAACTACTTATATCAACAAAGTAAAAAATAAGGGCACGCTAGGGAAAAAGAAAAAAATGGCGCGCTGTTAAAAAACTCAAAAACGTATAATTTATTACCTGGTCTACAAAATCTCTACACAATGTTATTGTACACTTGTACAGTAAATAATGAAGAAATTTTTTGTCATACTAAGTTTAAGTTTTTACACCCTTGGGCAAATATTTTTACCGCAGGGTAACTTTGCTTATATCGAACAAATTCCTCGCCTTTATAAAGATTTTTGTCACACCAACCAAACAGCCAACGTAATTGATTTCATCAACGAGCAATTTTTAGAATTTGCAATTGGCAACGATGAACAAGACGAACCGCAAGAAGAAAACGAAGCAAAATCAGTTCCTTTTTACACACCCTGCGAGCAAGTGCCTTTAGCCTTAGTTATATCAGCCAGCAGCGATTTCATTGCCCTATCCGAAAAAGAAACCCACCATAATTTTACTTATTTATTAAAGGAACATTGGGTACACGCCTCATCTATTTATCATCCTCCAAAAAATAGCTTGGCTTAAACAGTACCATTTATTTATTCAAAACATTAATCATTAAAAACAAATTAAAATGAAAGCAATAATTTTTGCCACTGCAATTATATGCCTTGGCGCAACAGCAACTTACGCACAAAAAATAGCAACAGATAAAGTACCAACAAACGTACAAGTAAGCTTTAAAAAGCAATTTGCACAAGCAAACAAAGTAGAGTGGGAAATGGAAGAAGCCGATTATGAAGTAAATTTTAAAAACAGCGGTGTTGAGTCTTCTGCCAAATACAATAAAGATGGTGGTTGGCTTTCAACCGAACAGGAAATTAAGAAAACCGAATTACCTGCTAGCGTAAAACAAGCAGTAGATAAAGATTTTCCGAAAGCTGAGCTTGACGAAATCGAAAAAGTAACTTACCCCAACAATAAAACTGATTACGAAATGGAAGTTGAAGTGGGTAAACAAAAATTCGAAGTGCTATATTCTACTGAAGGTAAACAGCTGAAAAAAGAAGAAATGAAAAAAGAGGAAAAAAACAAAAAAGAAGGTAAAAACTAACCTTCGTCTTTCTTCTAAATTAAACACCACTTATTATTTATAATAGGTGGTGTTTATATATTATTTATAATTTTGGTGCCAATTACTATGAAATTTTTTAATCAAAAAAATATTGCCCTAGCTATTGCCTTGTTTTTTGCAGAAGCCACTGCTCTTAAGGCACAGCAAGCCGATTCTGTAAAAACAGATACAACGCACGTAAACCAAAAACTACCCTTTGCTATTGCCAAAGAAAAACGTTTACCTGATGATGAGTTGAAAGAAAAAAGAGAAGGTGTGTATGTTACCGGTGTGCCCGACCTAAGCTCTGACCCCATTAATGGTTTTGGAGCAGGTGCCGAGGCATCGTTGTTTTTTAATGGAAAAAAATCTGACCCATTTTTTGAGTACACGCCTTATCGTGCCGAATTAAATTTAGCTGTATTTATTACCACAAAATCACAGCAAGAAGTTAAACTGGGTTTAGATATACCCTACATATTTAACACCAAATGGCGTTTGCGCCTTGAGACTGGTTACGAGGTTAATCCAAATCTGCTTTATTTCGGTATCGACGAAAAAACTCTAAAGCCGCTTAGCTACCACCCTAACAACAACCCTGCAAACCCCTTGGTAAATAATGCATCGTACGATAATTATGATAAAAGTTTAGTAGGTAATAAATTTTATTACAACACTTACAATAAAAAAGAAGCCGTACTAAACATTAGTGCCGAGCGTTCTTTTTACGAAGGTCGCTTGCGTGCATTGGTTGGTTACGAAATTGCCAGTGTAGATATTTCGTCTCCCTTAAATGATAGCTCTTTAATAAAACTAGATGAGCAAGCACACAATATAAAAGGACTGGGGCAAAACATAGTATCATTTTTGCAGCTGGGTTTAATTTACGATACCCGCGATTTAGAGGCCGACCCAAGCAAAGGATCTTTTGCCGAACTTACTAATGAGGTTTCGTTAACGGCACTTGGCTCGCAATATAATTTCAACAAAACATTTTTTCATTATAACTTGTACCAACCCATTTTACCTAAAATTTTTAAACGCCTAACCTTTGCCGGCCGTATAGCGATGGGTTACACGCAAGGCGACGCACCTTTTTACGAATATCAAGATGAGTGGAGCTCTGAAGGTAGTATTGAAGGTTTGGGTGGCGGCACAACGCTACGTGGCTACAAACAAAGTCGTTTTTTAGCACGTGTAATGAGCTTTAATAATTTTGAATTTAGATGGCGTTTTACCCAATTTAATTTTTTAAAACAACACTTTGCACTTAGTGCCGTACCATTTTTTGATGTTGGTGGTGTATGGGATAATTTACAGCGTCTTAATCATTTAGAAAACCTTCGTTATTCAGAAGGACTAGGCTTTCGCATCGCGTGGAATGTAAACACCATTCTCCGTTTCGATTATGCCATCTCACAAGAAGACCGTCAATTTTTCTTCTCTCTAAAACACGCTTTTTAATCTTCCCTGTAATTGCGAGCGTAGCGAAACAATCTCTGCTATTTCAACAGCAAGAGAAAATCTATTTAGGCTGCAGCTATAATCCCTAACGCGTTAGTTATGCGAATATAAACATATTTGGTTACCCTCGCTATCAAGTATCTCGGCAAAGTAGCCAACTTGGTCATCCATTAAATTTTGTGCCAGTACTGTTTTGCCCTGTGCATCCACTTGTTTTAAAAGTGTTTTTTCTGTTATAATTTTTCCGCCACACATAATAGCTGTGTCAAGTGCATCCGATAAAACATTCACAAAAAAGAAAACACTTAATCCTTTTCCTACCATATCGGGCTGCACTTTTAAAACGCCGCCAATGCCTGTTTGTTTTTTATCAAAAATACCATATTCGGTTTGGTACAACACACGTTTCTCAATAGTAATGCCAAGTAAATGGCTGTAAAAATTAATGGCCCTATCTAAGCTTTTTACCGGTACTTCAAACCAAATAACATGTGCGTGTTTCATATAATAATTTTAGCAAACCACCTTTAACGATTGCGGATTTATACTTACTTCTATTTCATTTTCAACAGCGCCCGGCTCCCCATCAAAATGTATAGTCGTGCTACTTTCATTTTTTAGGATAAACCTTTTCCCACTTAAAGTTACTATACTTTTCGATAGGTTGGCTTTCCTGCTTAAAACCTTAACAAAAACATCAAATGCGCTTAACAAATTAAAAGGTTTCAAAATAACAATTTCTAATAAACCATCATCCATTTTAGATTGTGGTGCAATATAAAAATCGTTACCGTACTGTCCTGTGTTAGCAAAGGCAATTAAAAAAGCTTTTATTTTAATGGTTTCGTTATTTACCTGTATAGTATACTCCTTAGCGCGATACATTAAAAATTGCATCAACGAAATTCTAACGTAGGTTAACAGCCCGCGCGTTTTACTGCTCGCAAATAATTCACAAATATGGGCGTCAAAACCAACACCTGCGGCACAGCTAAAAAACTTACCATTAATAAAGCCGTGGTCTATGGTTCTAACACTTCCGCTTTCAACTCGTTTTACAGCTTGTGCGGCGTTTTGTGGTATACCTAAACTTCGGGCTAAACCATTACCCGACCCACGTGGTATAATGCCTAAAGCAATATCAGTGTTTGCTAAATTTTTAGCTACTTCATTTACAGTTCCATCTCCACCCACAGCAACCACCGTAGTATATTTACCCGATGTAATTTGTTTGCGTATTTCTTCAAAATTGTTTTTATCCTTCCAAACCAAAATATCAAAAGGCGTTTTGCCCGACATGTTTTTTTCAATCACATCTACAATATTCTCTTTCTTTCTCGGCCCCGAATTTGGGTTTACAACAAATGCTATTCGCTTCTCCATATGCATAACCTGTTTACTTAAATGAGCAGCAGGCAATTTTTTTCAAAGATATACTTCTTTTAAATATCGGCTTATTAGACTTTAATTTACGCCTATAAACCATCCATCCCTAATAATTACCGTTTTTTAATCAAAATTATGCTGGCAAGCCAAAAAAATTATCTTTGTATACAAATCACAAAAAAATGAATTATATAAAATTAGTATCCATTATGCTTGTAGCATCTGCTGTTATGGTAAATGCACAAAACAAGCCGGTTATGAAGCTTGTAAAACCTAATCCCAATGTTTTGGTTGGCTCAACACCTAAATTACTCGAAACCATCGATAAAAAAAGCGATGACGAAATTGTTATCCCTTACAAAAAATACGTTTTGCCAAATGGCATGCATGTAGTTATACACGAAGACCATAGCGACCCCATTGTTTATGTAGATGTTACCTACCACGTAGGGTCGGCACGCGAGCAAGAAGGTCGTAGCGGTTTTGCCCATTTCTTTGAACACATGATGTTTCAGGGCTCTAAACACGTAGCCGATGAGCAACATTTTAAAGTTGTAACCGAATCGGGTGGTACATTAAATGGTAGTACCAATACAGATAGAACTAACTATTTTGAAGTAATGCCTGTTAACCAGTTAGAGGCAGCACTTTGGTTAGAGAGTGATAGAATGGGCTTTCTTTTAGATAGTGTTACACAAACAAAATTCGAAAACCAACGCTCTACTGTTAAAAACGAGCGTGGTCAAAGTTATGATAACCGCCCTTATGGTTTAGTGCAAGAAAAAATTGGTGAGGCTTTATATCCTCAAGGGCATCCATATTCTTGGAGTACTATTGGTTATTTAGTAGATTTAGATAGGGTAGATGTAAACGATTTAAAACGTTTTTATCTACGCTGGTACGGCCCTAATAATGCAACACTTACTATTGCAGGCGATGTTACCGCAGAAAATATTCTTCCCCTAATCGAAAAATATTTTGGCAGTATTTCTCCGGGCCCTGTAGTAAACGCCATGCCTAAAAAACCTGCTGTACTAGCTGCTAGCCGCTACATTTCGTACGAAGACAATATTAAATTCCCAATGATTGCCATGGTGTGGCCAAGTGTTAATGTATATAATGCCGAAAGTGCTGCTATGGATGCTTTATCACATTTCTTAGCAGGCTCTAAATCTACTCCATTCGAAACAGGGTTAATTAAAACTAAAAAAGCAGTAGCGGTTAACGCTTTTAATTATGATAGAGAATTATCTGGTCAGTTTCAATTACAAGTACGCGCTAATCAAGATGCTAAGTTAGCCGATATGCAAACCGAAATCAACACTATATTGGCAAACTGGGAAAAACAAGGTGGTGTAACCGATGAGCAATTGGCGCGTTATAAAACATCTACCAAAGCACAGTTTATTGATAGGCTAACTACCGTACAAGGTAAAGGTGCTGCATTGGCACAATATCAAACACTAACCGGTAATCCCGATTATATTAAAAAAGAATTATTTGAGGTTGATAAACTAACTAAGCAAGATATAATGGCTGCCTATAATAAATACATTAAGGGTAAACCATGTGTTATTTTAAGTGTTGTGCCAAAAGGCAAAGGCGATTTAAAAGCGCACGAAGATTCTTGGAAAATGTACGACAGAAACATTCAGCAAGAATCTCCCGAGTATAAAGGCTTAACTTATACACCATTGGTTGAAACCTTTAACCGCAGCCTAAAACCTGCGGGCGGCGAAAACCCAATTGTAAAAGTACCTGCTTATTGGCAAGATAAATTTGCTAACGGAATTAAATTCATTGGCACTTATAGCAACGAAATTCCAAAAGTTTCTTTACAAATAAGTATCCTGGCAGGGCATCGTTTCGAGGGTATCAACAAAGCAGGCTTAGCTTATTTAACTACTAATATTTTAAACGAGGCTACACAAAACCATAGCGCTGAAGAAATTAGCGATATGCTTGAAGCCCTGGGTTCTGAAATTGATGTGGCCTGCAATGCAACCGAAATTTCGGTAAGTGTTTCTACACTAACCGAAAATATGGATAAAACATTGGCAATTTTAGAAGAGATTTTATTTAAACCAAAGTTTAGTCAAGAAGATTTCGACCGTTCTAAAAAACAACAGTTAGATGCCATCCAACAACAACAAACAAGTGCAAGTGCCATTGCCGACCAACAATTTGCCCGCATACTATATGGTACCAACAACATTATGGCTTTACCTGTAACCGGTACAACCGAAACAGTTAACAACATAACCTTAGATGATGTAATGGCTTTCTACAAAACGCACATCTCTCCATCGCAAACAAAAGTTATGGTGGTGGGTAATTTAAACCAACAACAAGTAATGCCTAAGTTGCAATTTTTAAGTAAGTGGGCTGATGTTAAGGTTGTAAAAACACCTGAGCCTGTTGCACCTGCCATTGCAAAAACAAGCATTTATTTTATCGATAAAAAATCGGCACCTCAATCCGAAATTCGTATTGGTTGCATAGCAATGCCTTACGATGCTACGGGCGAGTATTACAAATCAAGCATCATGAATTTCCCTTTTGGCGCTTCGTTTAATGGTCGCTTAAATCTTTTATTACGCGAAAAACGTGGCTTTACCTATGGTGCACGTGGCAGCTTTGTAGGTGGTTTATACGATGGCACATTTACAATGAGTGCAGCCGTACGTGCAAACACTACTGATAGTTCAGTGGTTGATTTTATGTCAGAGATGAAAAAATACGCCAACAAAGGCATCACGGTCGAAGAGCTTGGGTTTACTAAAAACAGTATGGGCCAAAGCGATGCGCTTAAGTACGAAGCACCGTTTCAAAAAGCCATGTTCTTAAAACGCTTGGTTGATTATAACCTAAGCGGAAACTTTGTTGCACAGCAAAGCCAAATTTTAACTTCTATTTCGCAAGCCGAAATTAATGCTTTAGCTAATAAACATTTACCATTTAATAATGTAAACATTATTATTGTAGGCGATAAACAAACTAACCTCGATAAAATTAAAAAACTAGGTTACGATGTTAAACTATTGGACGTAACCGGTAAAGAAATTACCGAGTAACATAATCCATTCAAACAAAAAGCCCTTGTATAAAAATGCAAGGGCTTTTTTATATCTTTATATTTAAACCAATATGTATGAAAAACAAACTACTAATTATATTAATGGCATTTTCAATTTATGGTGTAGCACAAACGTCCGACAAAAAAAACAATATTTCTGTAGGTGGAGGTAAAGAAAGTTATAATGGGAATTTAGGCAGTTCTTGGTTTAACCTAAGCGAAGAGTGGTATGGTTTTGTAAACATAAGCTACAGTCGTTATATAAATAAGTCGTTTGATGCTATGGTTAATGCAAGCATGGGCGATATTGGGCGTTGCCGCGCTGATGATGCAAGTTTAAGTGTATTAAACTTATATGCTCGCATGACAACCGTAGTTGTAACTGCAAAGTACAAATTTGCAAATGGCTATGTACTTAAAGAAGATTCAAAAATTGCTCCGTACATATTTTTAGGAGCAGGTTATAATTATGTTGTGGATATATGGAATCATAAAGATTGCAATGCCGGAAGCAACTTAACCCTTAATGGTGGTTTGGGCGTAACCTACAATATTTGTCAACGCTATAATATTGGCTACCGCATGGGCATTGGTTATTTTACAAAGTCTGGTGCGGTTGATTATAGAACTACCGGCATGCACCCTATGTTTATGCAACACACATTTTGCGTAGGTGTAAATTTTTAAGTAAACAAAGCACCCTTTCCTTGTTTGGTTTTGTTACCAACAAATAAAAATCCTTGTATGAAAATGCAAGGGTTTTTATGCGCTTGCCATTTCAATCATAGGGAGAAATCTGTATTTGCAGGCTGTGGATTTTTAGCGCAAGTTATAATCCATTTATCTTATAATTTTACTATCTTTATTATTCAAGTGTTTTATACATGAAGGTTACAAGCAACCAGTAGCATTAGTAACAGCAAACTTGTTATAAGGGTCTTATAAGTTTATGGTTTATAATTCTTTTTATTAAAGGTAAATCGGCATAGCCCATAAATAAATGACAATCTCTTAAACGGAGGTAGTTATTTTTTAAGCGGGAGTATTTTTAAAATAAAGGGTTACTTGTTTTTTGCTGAGTTATTAAAATCAACAAACCCCGCACAGGGCGAGGCTCGTTTTGTTTGCACCAAAAAACTGTTTACTAATTAATTTTAAAAAATTAACATTTAATTTAACATTAAAAGTACCTAAATATATTTAGTTGTCAAGTTTTTTTAATATTTAAGCTTAGAGCACTAACAAAACCAAGCACAAACAAAATATAAACTGGCTATTTACACCACAACGGCTACTTGCAAAATGCACAGGTAATTTTAACATTTATCCCTTGCACCCCTAGTTTGCATAAAACACAAACCAAAAAACTCAATTTACTTGGGTAAACAAGTTAGCAACTATAAAACCACAACTTGCTTTACCGCTTTTTAACTCGTAACTTTACAGGCAGTAAATTTAAAAATGCCCAACTCAAAAACTAAAATATTATTAGTTGACGACGACGAAGCTTTTGGTTTTATCCTAAAAAAGTATTTAGAGGCCAACAACTTTTTGGTAGATAAAGCCAACAACGCCGAAGTAGGTTACAACATGTTTCGCAAAACGGCTTATAGCCTTTGCCTGTTAGATGTTATGATGCCCGCTAAAAATGGTTTTGTATTAGCTAAAGAAATTAAAGCACTTAACAAACAAATACCCATTATATTTATTACCGCAAGCTCCATCCGCGAGTCTGCCTTGGTAGGCTTTAACGCTGGTGCCGACGATTACGTAGTAAAACCATTTTCGTTAGAAGAATTATTAATGCGTATGCAAGCCATATTGCGTCGCATGCCAAAAACAGAAAGCACCAGCACCGAGTTCGAAACCTACGATATAGGTTTATACACCTTTAACTTTAGCACCTACAATCTTACTCAAGGTGTACAAAGTCAAAAGCTAACCACTAAAGAAGCTCAGCTACTACACCTATTAGTAGTAAACAAAAACGCCCTGCTAAACCGCGCCTTTGCCCTGCAAACCATTTGGCACGATATAAGTTACTTAAGCGGCCGCAGCATGGATGTTTACATAAACAAACTTCGAAAATATCTCTCTGCCGACAAAAAAGTACAAATAGTAAACATCCCCAAACAAGGCTATATGTTATCCGTTAAGCCATAGTAGGCAATAAATAAACCGTATAATTCAACACTCATAATTTTTTTTGGGAGTTACCGTGATTAGAGTGTGCAAAAAAAACCTTAAAAAAATAGTAGTAGTAAGTTTCCTTTTGCAACTTGGGTTTTTGGTTGGCTGCAAAAAAGACCCGAGTACCACCCCGCCGCCACGATTTATTTTCCTGCGGCAACAACAAACACCCCAACACCCAAAAAAATTAAAACAGTACATTTGTGTTTTATAGGTTATAGGTAAAGTATATGCTTAAAAAAAATATTTTGTTTTGGTTGTTTGCATTTGTTGTTGGTACAACTTATGCCCAACAAACCGAAAAAATACAAGATTCGCTTTTTAATAAAGCCATTAAAGAGTATAACGAACAAAACTATAAAGACGCCTACAAAACCTATTCTGATTTTTTGCATATAAAAAATACCGATTACGTTTTTTATAACCGTGGCTTATGCAGTTATGCTATGATGGATTACAAAGATGCCATTAACGATTTTACCGAAAGCATTAACTATGGCCGTAATCAGTACGACGTATATTACTGGCGTGGCTTGTGTTACTTTTTTTCTTCGAAACGCGATTTAGCCCTGCTTGATTTTGATAAAGCCCTCACTCTTAAAAGCAATTATGCAGGTGCTTACACCTACAAAGCAGCTTGTTATTATTACACTAAAAATTATACCGAGGCACTTGCTTTATTAAACACAGCGGTTTTAATGCAGCCCGATTTTGAACCCGCTTATTACTACCGCGCTATCGTTAATTATTACTTAAACGATTTTGAAAACAGCTTACTCGATTGCGAAAAAGCACTAGCCATCGTAAAAAATTTCGACACCTATTTTTGGCGCGGCATGGCCAATGCCGAATTAAAAAAGTATAAACAAAGCATTGCCGATTATGATACCGTGCTAGCCAATAACCCCAAGTATGCCGATGCTTATTATAACCGCGGCTTGGCTTATTACGATTTGGGCGAGTACAAAAAAGCCTTGGAAGATAACTCAAACAGTATTTCGTTAGATGCCGGTAATGCCGATGCTTATTATAACCGCGCGTTATGCGAGTTTGAATTGGAAAATTATGCCGATGCCGAAAAAGATTTTAATGCCGCTTTTTTAGTAGGCTATAAAGACGAAAAATTATATTGCTGGCGTGGCGCTAATTATTATTATTTAGGCAAGTTTAGTTTAGCCCTGCAAGATTTAAGCAAATGCATTTCCCTTAACTCCGCCAACGATGAGGCTTATTATTATCGGGGCTTAGTTAAAAAAGATGACAACGATTTACCCGGTGCTTGTGCCGATTTAAAAAAAGCTAAAAGCATGGGCAACAAATATGCCGATGATGAATTAGCAAAAAACCCATGTAAGTAAATTTATTAGTAAGAGCATTTTGTTACAAGCTTTCGTGATTACGCAAAAAGGTTTTCCATTACAATCCCTAACGCACTCATTCGTACTTGTTATCTCCAAGAAGGCACGACTAAGAAATCCATAATGAAGTAGCAGAGTTGTATAATAATAAGAATTAAGTAGTTTATTTATTAGGTGTCTTTAACTCTGGTAATTCTATAAATCCTTTGTTAATTATATCTATAAGTGCGCGAGACAAATTATTTATTATGTTGTTAAATTTTGAAATGATACTTAAAGATACGGACCAATTAATCTGATGTATAATTTCAATTTGTTTTAAAACATCATTTTCTCTATGTGCAGTGGCAACATTTCTAATTTTTACTAAGTCTTCGTAATAAGTGTCTGTGAATTTTTTTAAATCTTTTTTGATATTATTTAAATTGTTTTGGAATTCACTTATGTCAAGTCGATTTCTTGTTAATTCAATAAAATCTTTACCAAACAAAACAAGTAAATTTTTTGAAGATTCATGAATAATTAAACAAGCTTGTCGAGCATAAACCCTTTTTTGCCATTCATTTCGAGAAAACATTAAATCTCGAGCAATAATTTGTAAATCATAGGATGTAATATTTAAATAACCTGCGATGTTCCAAAGTGTTTTAGTGTCTTTAAAGCCACTTGCTTCTGCATGTTTAACCCCATTTACAATTTCTTCAATGGTTTTCTCTTGCTTTTGATGGCTTGTTTCAAAGTTAGCTAATGTACTTACTTTATCTTGGTCTAATAAACCTTCAAGCTCAATATCGCAGCTATTTATATTATACATTTTCTATTGCTTTAATTATTCCAATTTCTATTTTAATTAGCAACAACTTTTCTATTTACAAACTGTCTATAAACTCCATCCCAAAGTTCAATGCGTTTTTGTAAAGATGCTATGGTTGCTTCTTCAGCTTCTTTCCAATGTTGTTCGGTTTGGCAAAGGTTAGCCGTCATTTGCAAAGCAAGATGACTATGATGATCTCCATCCACCTCAATATGTCTTTCTAAATAGTATTTAAAAATGGCAACACTCTCCGGAAATGTTTTATCAATGTCATTCACTATCGAATGAAACATGCCCGGTATTAAATCCTCTCTGCCAAAAGTAAATATGGCCGATTGCAAATAATCTTTATCGCTACCAATAATGCTAAAAGTAAAATCAACAAAATTGCGCGCCTCTTTAGGTGTGCCTGCTACAGTAAATGCTGAGGTAAAATCTTTGCTCTTTTTTAATTCAGTAATAAATTTTTCAATCTCTGTGGTGTTGGCGTCGCATTGTTGCATGGCATCTAAATACAATTCAAAATGACTTTTACGCTTACCAAAACTATCTACGTCGGCTTCTTCGCCAACCACTATTTCATTTATTAAATGCCTTGTCTCAGCATCTCCTTTGGGAAACCACGGAATACTCGTGCAGGTTAAATTATTTTGCAGCGCTTTCAACAACGACATAAAATCCCATACCGCATAAATATGGTACTGCATAAAAACCTTTAAATCATCCACATCCTTAATGGCAGAATAAACTTTATGATTTATTATCTGCTGCCTTAAAGGCTCAATGTTTTTTTTAATTTTTTCAATGTGTGCGTTCATGCTACTTTTTTTAAGCTGTGTCCAGTTGTTATACGTCATTTCAAATTTCAACTCGCCTTTGCCATGTGTGCCAATTTCTGCCCAGCCGCTTTTTTTATAAAATTGTTCGGCTCTTGTGTTAGGTGCAGTGCCTAACCAAACATTGGTTTTTGTTTGGGTAAAGTACCAGGCAATCATTACATCATGTAGTTTTCTGCCAATGCCTTGCTTTTCAAATTCGGGCATTAAAAACAAAGCCCAAATATTATTATCCTTTAAATCCGCAATTGAAAACCCAACAACCTTGCCATCAATTTCGCACACCCAACCTTTGCCACGTACAAACATAAATTCTTCGCAATCGGCATCACTTACCAGCGCAGGGTTCGATAAAGCATTTTCCTTTACCGAGCTCCTCACCACTTGTATTTGTTTAATGTCTTCTATATTTGCTTCTCTGATAATCATATTTATTGTAAAATCCTTTCCGGATGTATGTTTTTTATCGTTTTCATGTGCCTTATTTTGATTCAAGTTCAGCCATAATATTTGGAGGTGGAGTGCTGCCTTTTTGTACAGCCTTATTAATGTACTCTTTTGCTTTTACTTTATCTTTAAGTTTTAAATAGGCAAGACCTACATAGTAATAAGCATCGCCTGCATATTCGGGTTTATATTTTTCAAATAAGTCAATAGATTTTTTAGCCAATGGAATTGCTTTATCATATTCTTTCATATCTATATAGACCCCTGCTTGTCCATAATATGATTCTGGATCGTTGGGATTATATTTTGCAAGCACTTCATATTCTTGTATAGCCTTATCGTTCTGCCCTCTTTCAGTGTATACAATAGCTAAATTTCCATGTGAAGTTGTTCCTTGCGGATATATTTTTATAGATTCTTTATAAAAATATTCTGCAGAATCTAAAATACCAAGTCTTCTGTACGACAATCCGCAATTATCATACGCATCAACATATTTCGGATCAATTTCAATTGCTTTTCTGTATAGTTTTATGGCTTGTTTATAATTGCCGCTATGAAAGGCAGCATAACCAATATTATAACTTGTGGCAGCACTTAAATCTTTTGTTGAGGCAACAACTGCGCTTTCATCATATTTAATCCCATTTTCAACTTTGTCATTATTCTGACAAGAAATAATTGCTGGAGCCAAAATCGCGTAGCAAATAAAATTGTAAAGTGTTTTCATCTTTTAAAGATAACACTATTTATTGCTTATAATTTCCTCGCAATAAAAATTATATGGGTTTGTGTAGTGCCGTTTGCTTTTTCGTAATGCTTGCGCTTTACTTCTACTTGGGTAAAATTGTTTTCTTTTAAAGCTGTTTGTAAATAAATTTCCTCGTGGTAGTAAACAAACATGGTGTGTTGTCCATCGCTGCTAGTTTCATAAGTAGATTTACTATAAGCATCCTCAATAGCACTAAAATATAAAACACCTTTTTCATTCAGTATGTTAGCCGAATCCTTAATCAATTTCAAACAATCATCTTTAACTAAGTAAGGCATACAAAAGCCGCACATAACCCCATCAAATTTTGTAGCCATGTCACTAAGCTCTCTGCAATCTAAAACCATACAGGTAGCCGCAGGGTTATTTTCTTGCGCTACGGCAACCATGTTAGGTGCCACATCGGTAGCAATAATTTTAAAATCGGGTCGTTTATTTAATAAGTAGCGCGTTATGTTACCGGGGCCGCAACCAATTTCAAAAATTTTTGCATTTGGTTTTTCAAGCCACTCGCAAAATAAATTGTAAGTGTCGTCATACAAATCAAAATACATAAACTTGCCCTGGTAATTATGCGCAAGTTTATTCCATGTTTCAAAAGTCTTCTCGTAATTACCCATTGGTTAAAAGGAAACTAAATTAGTTTAAAATTTTTATACTCGCCTACACGCCAACCCGTAAGGTTTTCTATGCCCATCAGTAATTTATCTTTAGCCGATAAATTTATTTTACTCGTATCAAACGTAAAACGCCAGTTTTGTTGCTGTATGCGTTTTTGCATAACGCTTGGTTGTGTGCCCACAAACAAAACCAAACTATCAATAGTAGCGTAATCAAACTCATCGGCAGTGCTGGTCATTTTTTCTACCTGCGCATCATCGTGCCACATTTTATGAAAACTCTTTTGTTTTTCTTGCTGTGCCTTTGGTGGTTTAACCCAACCGTAATGGTATATACTGGCATCAACAGCTTTTACGCGCAGCTTCTCATCATTTTTTCTGAAGCCTTGTGCATCTCGGTACGAGCGTATATGTTTATCGTTACGTATAACCCTAACCTCACGCTTATACCAACGGCGCGAATTGCCCACATAATCATAACTGCCATAAAAATGCGTGTAGTTAAACAAAAGGCCTTCAACGTGTGCGTTGTGTTTGTGTTGCTCCATAGCGGCGCGCACCACATCCAAATATTTTTCGTGCAGCACTTCATCGGCTTGTATATAAAATGCCCAATGACTATCGGCACTCATGGCATCAAAAGCTCTATTGGTTTCAACAGCTAAAAGTTTTCCGCCTTCGCGTAAACTATCATCCCAGGTACTTTGTATAATTTTTATTTTCGGAGAATTAATGTTTTGTATCAATTCCAATGTTCCATCATCGCACACACCTACGTTTACAATAAATTCATCGCACAGCGGTAATACAGATGTAATGGCTTCTACAACAGGATAATCAAACTTAACGGCATTTTTTACAATGGTGAACCCCGATACCTTCATCCTAAAAATTATATACGCCCACATAGTTATGCGGACTAATTTTTTTAAGCTCCTGCTTTACAGCATCGCTAACTGCCAATGTATCAATAAAAGCATGTATAGTTTGTTGGGTCATAGCAGTATTGGTGCGCGTTAATTCTTTCAAAGCCTCGTAAGGTTTTGGGTAAGCCTCTCGGCGCAACACAGTTTGTATGGCTTCGGCAACCACCACCCAGTTTTTTTCTAAATCAGCCTCTAAAGCTTTTTCGTTTAAAATAATTTTATTCAATCCTTTTAGTAACGATTGATAAGCCAAGTAACTATGCGCAATGGGCACACCAATATTTCTTAGTACAGTACTATCCGTTAAATCTCTTTGCAAACGAGATACAGGAAGCTTTGCCGACAAATGTTCAAACAGCGCATTTGCCATTCCTAAATTTCCTTCAGCATTTTCAAAATCAATAGGGTTTACTTTATGCGGCATGGCAGATGAGCCAATTTCGCCTGCTTTAATTTTTTGCTTAAAATATTCCATCGATATGTAAGTCCACATATCTCTAGCAAAATCAATCAGTATCGTGTTTATGCGTTTCACATTATCAAACCACGACGCCAAAAAATCATAATGTTCTATTTGCGTTGTGTGCTGACTGCGATGTAAACCCAACGTGCCGTTTACAAACTTGTTGGCAAAATCAACCCAATTAATTTTTGGATAGGCAACATGATGCGCGTTAAAGTTACCCGTAGCACCACCAAACTTAGCAGGGTAGGGGTTTTTCTTTAAGGTTTCCAGTTGCAATTGCAAACGCTCAACAAACACCATCAGCTCTTTACCCAAGCTGGTAGGCGATGCCGGTTGCCCATGTGTGCGTGCCAACATCGATACATTTTTCCACTCCTGCGCGAAGTTTTTAATTACATCAATTACTTCTTGTATCGATGCCGTAAAAATTTCATCACAACATTTTTTTAAACTAAGCGGAACAGATGTGTTATTAATGTCTTGAGACGTTAATCCAAAATGTATAAATTCAGAAAACGTATCTAAGCCCAGTCCGGTAAATTTTTCTTTCAAAAAATACTCAACCGCTTTTACATCGTGGTTGGTAGTTTTTTCAATCGTTTTAATTTGCTCGGCTTCGGCTAAAGTAAAATTCAAAAAAATGTTTCTTAGTGCCTGCACTTTATCTTTCGGAAAATCTTTTAATTGTTCCAGCGGCAATTCTACCAACGCCATAAAATATTCTACTTCCACCCACAGGCGGTATTTAATTAAGGCGTACTCGCTAAAATAATCAGCAAAAGGTTCGCAGGTGTTTCTGTATCTGCCATCAATGGGCGATATAGCGGTAAGGTTGTTTAGCTGGCTCATAAGTTGTGCAAAGCGCAAATTTACAGAAATAACTCATTTCTCCCACCGCTTTTTGTCATTGCATAAATCTCTCAACCTAATAACTATTGCCTACTCGCTATTAACTAATCGGGGCGTTCCAGCGGGTTACCGCCGTCGGGCTTTTCGCGCTGCACGGCAGCTTGCTACAATCCCTAACGCAAACACTTATGTAATTAACTTTTCCTTCGGAGCAGTAGGGCAGGGGACAACAAAATGCCAGGTCGCCTAGTCTTGTGCAGATGTAATCGACTGGACTTAGCTAACACCCATACTGACTCAAATGAGTACTACACATTCGCCCTATTTTTTTCGTTAAGGAAAAAGAAAAGTAAAAAAACATCCCCCCCCTTACGTTTTACATAAGAGGGTTTTCGAAAAAAAATCAAAGCACTTATTTTGCAAACCTAAAGCTGCTGCCTAAAAAGCGCGCATTAGCTCCAAGCTGTTCTTCAATGCGTAGTAGCTGATTGTATTTTGCAACCCTATCGCTACGCGATGCCGACCCTGTTTTAATTTGTCCGCAACTTAGCGCAACCGCTAAATCAGCAATCGTAGTATCTTCCGTTTCCCCACTTCTATGGCTCATCACCGATGTGTAACCATGTGTTTGTGCCAACTGCACAGCCTCAATAGTTTCGCTCAACGTACCAATTTGGTTTACTTTAACCAGTATAGAATTTGCTACGCCTTGGTTTATCCCTTCAACCAAACGGTTTACATTAGTAACAAACAAATCATCGCCCACCAATTGCACATCGTTACCAATGCGGTCGCTAATGCCTTTCCAGCCATCCCAATCATCTTCCGCAAAACCATCCTCAATCGATATGATAGGATATTTTTTTGCCCAATCAGCCCAATAGTCAACCATCTGTGCCGAGGTTAACTCATCACCGGTAGATTTTTTAAACTTGTATATTTTCTTTTCAGCATCATAAAATTCCGATGCCGCAGCATCCATCGCAATATAAATGTCTTCGCCCGGTTTGTAACCCGCTGTTTCAATTGCCTGTATCACATATTTCAAAGCCTCTTCGTTCGATTTAATGTTAGGTGCAAAACCACCTTCATCACCCACGTTGGTTGATAGCCCTTGTTTTTTCAACACTGCTTTTAAATGATGAAATACTTCGGTGCCCATACGCAATGCGTCCGAAAAACTTTCGGCACCCACCGGCATCACCATAAATTCCTGAAAATCTATTCCATTATCAGCATGTGCACCGCCGTTTAAAATGTTCATCATCGGTATAGGTAATAAGTTTGCATTTACCCCGCCAATGTATCTATACAAAGGTTGCTTCAACTCTTCGGCAGCAGCCCTAGCCACCGCTAATGATACACCAAGTATGGCATTAGCACCCAGGTTAGCCTTGTTATCTGTGCCATCAATTTCAAGCATTTTATCATCAATGCCATTTTGGTCAAAAATATGCATGCCCTTTAATTGCTCAAGTAAAACAGTATTTACTTTTTCAACTGCTTTGTGTACGCTTTTGCCCATGTATTGGGTTTTATCATTATCGCGTAACTCAACTGCTTCATGACTTCCGGTAGATGCTCCCGATGGAACAGCCGCGCGACCCATTGTGCCGCTATCGGTGTAAACATCTACTTCTACTGTTGGGTTTCCGCGCGAATCAAGAATCTGACGTGCGTTAATGTGGTATATATATGCCATAATTTTAAATTATGCACGCAAAGATAAAAGTAATTTATTAGCACATGGTATAATATATTTTGTGTTTTACACTTTCTATTAACCCCCCTCCAAAATCCTTGTCAATAAAGCCTTGTAACAACTTCCAATATGTCACTTATAATTCATAACGTAATTAAATGACGCTCTGGCGGGGTTAGTTCCTTATTTTAGTTTTTTTATTTTGCTATCGCTGAATGCTTCGCTCAGGGCTTCGCATTTCCACCGTCGGGCTTTATGTTAAATGCCCTCACCTGCTGGTCATTTCAACTATTCCTTGTTGTCATCCTATATTTGCAAAGTTGAAAACAGTTAGCAACCGCAAAAAAACTAAAACAAGGAGCTAATCCCTAACAAGTTTATTACAATTATAACCAAATTAATTAGCAAACACCCCTCCATTCTTGTGGTTGTTATCACCCACAAGCAAACCCAAACAACCCATAATTTTCGCCAAATAAAATAGTTTAAAATTTGTTTGACTATTTAATTAAATATTTAGACATTTGTCTAATTATATAATTGTACGCAATAAATGAATGATATTTTCAAAGCCCTAAATGATCCCGCCCGAAGAGAAATTCTAAAAATGCTCCGCAAGCGCGACATGACTGCCGGCGACATTGCCGCCAAGTTCGATATGACGGCTCCCAGCATTTCGCACCACCTCGATAAACTAAAACGTGCCGGCCTAGTTACCACCCTTAAACAAGGGCAGTTTGTACTTTACTCCATCAACACCACCATTGTAGACGATTTGCTTCAATATGTCTTAACACTTAAAAAAAAATAAACCCATGAAAACCTTGCTAAGAAACTCAATTCTTGTAGCATTAATCATTGTGCCTTACATTTATTTGTATAGCATTTGGCAACAACTACCCAATCAGGTACCAACACATTTTAATCTTTCTGGTCAAGCCGACGATTGGTCGGGCAAAAATTTCCTGTTTTTTCTCCCAACAGGTTTAGCTGCTTTTATCTACCTGCTTATGTTGGCTCTCCCTTACATCGACCCAAAAAAGAAAATCCAACAAATGGGCAAAAAATATTCTTCTCTTCAGTTCATCCTAACTTTCTTTTTTTCATTCCTATCAATGTATCTTCTTTATATAAGTAAAGCAGGTAGCATGCAAAACCCAAATTTTTTAATAGCGTTTATGGGCATTATGTTTGTTTTGTTTGGTAATTATTTTCAGGCATTGCGTCCAAATTATTTCATCGGCATTCGCACACCTTGGGCTTTAGAAAACGAACAGGTTTGGAAAAAAACACATAGCCTTGCCGGGCGTTTATGGATGGCGGGTGGGATACTAATTACGCTGCTTTCTTTCATCATCAGCAATAACTCAGCGTTAACCATTGTTTTCACAAGCATCTTACTTGTCATGGTGCTTATACCGGTTGTTTTTTCGTACACCCAATTCAAAAAAGAAAAAAACCTGCTTAACCAATAACAATCACCTAAAAATTATAAATATGAAATCTTTAGCAGTAGTAGTCATTACAATTTTTACATCGTTTACTATGTTTGCACAAAACATCACCGGTAAATGGAACGGTATTTTAAAAGTTCCGGGCATGCAAATACGCATTGCATTTAATGTTACTAAAACCAATAGTGGGTACAAATCAACTATGGATAGTCCCGACCAAAAAGCTTTTGGTATCCCTGTAGAAACTACTGACTTCACAAACGGAATTGTAAAATTTGCTATCCCAAAAGGCTTAATTGAATATCAAGGCACAGCAAATGATGATAGCACCATTATAGGTTATTTAAAACAAGCAGGTCAATCATTCCCATTAAACTTATCTCGCACCGAAGCCGAAAAAGAAAAAGTACTTCGCCCACAAGAACCCATTAAACCATATCCCTACTATGCCGAAGATGTAACCTTTCAAAACAAAAAAGCAAACATAACTTTAGCAGGCACATTAACCTTGCCAAACCAACAAGGTAATTTTCCGGCAGTGGTTTTAATTAGTGGCAGTGGCCCTGAAAACCGAGACGAAGAAATAATGGGGCACAAACCCTTTCTTGTTCTATCCGATTTTTTAACAAAAAATGGCATAGCCGTTTTACGTTTTGATGACCGTGGTACCGCTCAATCAAAAGGAAATTTTAGTGCCGCGACATCCGCCGATTTTGCAACCGATGTTGAAGCTGCCGTAAATTATTTACTTACCCGTAAAGAAATAATTAAAAGCAAAATAGGTTTAATGGGCCATAGCGAAGGCGGCATCATTGCCCCAATGGTTGCCGTGCAAAATAAAAATGTAAGCTTTATTGTTTTGTTGGCAGGTACTGGCATTCCCGGCGACCAGCTATTATTACTTCAACAAGAATTGGTAGGACGTGCAATGGGTGCTAGCGATATCGATTTACTAAAAGAAAAAACAATTAACACTGGTGCTTATAAACTAATTACCAAATCAACCGATAATCAAAAATTAAAAACCGAGTTAACCACTTACTATACAAAAGCATATAAAGACAATCCAATTCCCGACTCTTCTAAAAGTATGTCCACTAACGATTTGGTAAACTTTCAGGTAAAAACCCTTACAACCTCATGGATACAATATTTTATAAAATACAACCCTCAACCAACCTTGCAAAAAGTAAAATGCCCCGTATTAGCCGTCAATGGCAGTAAAGATTTACAAGTGCCAGCACAAGTAAATTTAGATGCCATTAAAAATGCCCTAACAAAAGGTGGCAATAAAAATGTTACCATAAAAGAGTTACCCGGCCTAAATCATTTGTTTCAAGAGTGCACAACGGGCTCACCAAACGAATATGCAACTATCCAACAAACATTTTCGCCCACCGCCATGGCTGCAATTTTAAGCTGGTTGCAAACCCAAATAAAACCTTAAATAGCGGGGCTTTCTTTCTCCTCAAAAAAACCACTATCAACCTCATATTTTCGATAATTTACGTTAGTTTCTCTGCTAATTGTACGCTTAAACTAAATATAATTACATTTGTTTTGATATGGATTGTATCATTGTTGAAGATAATGAAGTAGCTGCTTTTGTCCTTCAAGAATACATAAAGCAAAACAATACATTAAACCTTAAAGCGGTTTTCGATAGTGGCGAGGCTGCACTTAAATATCTCGAAACCAATCACTGCCATTTACTTTTTTTAGATATCGAATTAAATGGCATCACCGGTATAGATTTAATTAAGCAACTAACCAATACACCAAATATTGTAGTTACTAGTTCTAAATCTAACTACGCCGCCGAGGCTTTCGATTTCGATGTGGCCGATTACCTCGTAAAACCTTTTACCTACCAGCGTTTTGAAAAAGCCCTTGCAAAAGTCAATAAAATAAAAGAGAGTCTTAAGTCGGAAAATCAGGAATTTTTTTACCTAAAGCAAAACGGTAAAATGATGCAGGTTTTCTTTAAAGATGTAGAGTATATCGAAGCCATGTCTGATTATGTGGATGTACATACAGCTAACGAACGCTATGTTATTTACTCAACTATGAAAGCCATGGAAAGCCACTTCCCTGAAAACGAGTTTGTGCGTGTACACCGTTCCTTCATTGTCCGTATCGATAAAATAAAAGAAATTCGAAAAACCGATATCCTTGTAAATGGAAAAGAAATTCCTATCAGTCGTGCAAATAAAGATGTTTTTCTAAAAAAAATAAACCTGCTTTAATTCATCCAAATAAAAAGTAAACTTTTTTTGCACCCACAGCTAAACTGCCTATTAAAGTTTCGAAAACTTTATGATAGAGTACACAAAACCTATCATAGAAAAAGCAAGCCCTATCAAAAAAATAGGATCTACTTTTCTTTCCGTTTTTCTTTCGTTAGTAGATGTTTTGTTTAACATAGCCTTTAATTCATGTATTCATAAATTTACGGCTATTTTATAAGTTGTTACGTTGCTTTTCGGTAAATGGCAATATTTTCTCGGTTATTGGTAAGGCATGTATTTTAGCCATCTGGTAACCATAAACTTACCTCACTACTAATTTGTAATTACGTATTTTATCATCCGACGATGAGGTAATAATGTAACTACCGGCAGGTACTGTGTTTTTTTCGTCCATTAAAAACACCACATTTTTTTCCGCCATCAACCACACTTTCGATACAAGTTCTTTGCCCTGCACATCTCTTAAAACTACTACCACCTCATGCCCATACTCATTTGTGTTTAAATTAGCTCCGGCATTTAGCGGCGCATGATATACCACTAGGTTTTTTTGCGGTACAAAATTAACTGTAACCACAGCAAAGTAATTGCAATTGCCCTTTTTATCCGTTTGTTTCAATCTATAATACGATACGCCTTTATACGGTTTATAATCACGCTCGGCATAATCTCTGCAACCGCTGCAAATACTTGTACTAAGCACATCAATTACTTTGGTAAAGTTTACCCCATCTTTACTTTTTTCAATAGTAAAACAAACATCGCCTACTCCTGTAGTTGCCTTCCAGCTTATATCAATTCTTTCTCCATTACAAATGGCCGAAAAATTTTGCGGCTCTATAATCGCGGTTTTTGCTTTTACGTTGCCTGCTTGCAAAGTGCTTATACTGGTTAACAAGCTAAAAAAAATAAATAACAACTTTTTCATTTTATTAAAAAATATAAGTCAAAATTAGGCCTAAGCCCTGCCATATTATATAGTTTAAAAAGTGATAATTGTGTCACATAAACAACTACAAATTATATAGGTAACTTTAAGGGTACAAAACTACAAAGCAGCCCCTAGTCAAGCATCTAGCTGAGCAACCCAACAAAATAGAGCGCAAAAAAACGCCCACCTTTTGGGTGAGCGTTTTCTTTTAAAAATTAAACTGCTTAGTTTTTAATCAGTTTTATAGTTTGTTGGTTGTTGTGTTGAATTACTTTTACAAAGTAAACTCCACCAACTTCATTTTGCACATCAATAGTTTCTGTTCCGGCTTTAACTGTTTTAGTAAATAAAACCTGTCCTAAAGCGTTAGTAACAACTAATTGTGTTTCTGTATCTAACACTATGTTATATACACCTGTGCTTGGGTTAGGATAAACACTTATAGTAGCATCGTTATTGTATTTTGCTATACCAACACCACAAGTAGTAGATACTGTTTGTGTATAAACTGTAGTGTTTTGGCAATTATTTCCATTAGCACCTGTTACAGTATATGTTGCATTAACTGTTGGGCTAACAACTGTGGTAGCACCTATATCTGTTGTACTCCAAGTATAAGTGGTTGCAGTTCCGCTTGCTGTTAAGGTAGCCGAGCTACCTATACATAAACTAACTGTGCTGCTTGTTACGCTTACAGTTGGTAATGCATTTATACTAACAGTAGCTGTTGCCATATTTACACAACCATTTGCATCTGTTCCGTTTACCGTATAATCTGTTGGGGTAGCAGGTGTTACATTAATAGCAGCTGTTGTTGCATTTGTACTCCAAGTATAAGTAGTTGCAGTTCCATTAGCAGTTAAAGTTGCTGTATTACCGACGCAAATACTAGGGCTATTAACTGTTACGGTTGGCAATGCATTTATACTAACAGTAGCCGTTGCCATATTTACACAACCATTTGCATCTGTTCCGTTTACCGTATAATTTGTTGGGGTAGTAGGTGTTACATTAATGGCAGCTGTTGTTGCATTTGTACTCCAAGTATAAGTAGTTGCAGTTCCATTAGCAGTTAAAGTTGCTGTGTTACCTGTACAAATGTTAGGGCTGTTAACGGTTATAGTCGGCAATGCATTTACAGTTACAGTAGCTGTTGCTATATTTACACAACCATTTGCATCTGTTCCACTTACCGTATAATCTGTTGGTGTAGTAGGTGTTACACTAATAGTAAGTGTAGTAGCAGTTGTGTTCCATGTATAAGTAGTAGCAGTTCCGCTTGCAATTAAAGTTGCAGCACTACCAACACAAATGCTAGGGCTGTTAACCGTTACAGTTGGTAAGGTGTTTACAGTTACTGTTTGCACAGCCATATTAGTACAGCCGTTTATGTTTTCTGTTCCTGTTACGGTGTAAGAATTTACACCTACAGAAGGGCTAAATGGAGTGCCATCAACTACACTACCTGTCCAAGTATAAGTATCGGCTCCGGTGCCATTTAGTGTAGTCATATCACCTAAACAAATTACCATGTTAGTTGCACTTGCTGTTACAGTTGGTAAAGCATTTACAGTTACTGTTTGCACAGCCTTACCGGTACAACCGTTTCCATCTGTTCCTGTTACCGTGTAAGAATCTACCCCCACAGCTGGGGTAAACGATGTGTTATCTACCACGGCTCCTGTCCAAGTATATGTGCTTGCTCCTGCGCCGCTTAATGTAATCATTGCACCATCACAAACTACGGAGTTAGTTGTTGTTACACTTACAGTTGGTAATGCATTAACAGCAACAACAACACTATCCATTGCATAACAATAGTTATTTGCACCTATAACAGTGTAGGTATCTGTATTTGCAGGCGTAATGCTTACAGTAGTTGTAGTGGCACTTGTTGCATTAGCATTCCATGTATAAGTAGTTGCATTTCCGTTTACAGTTAAAGTAGTAGTAGCACCAATACAAATTGCCGTGTTTGTTGCAACCACACTTGTAATTATTGGTTTAGCACTTAACATACCTGCATCATCAACCCAGTTAGATGTATTTCCGTTTAATGCAAAGTTATTTAGTGTTCCATTGTTTCCGTTTCCGGTAGCATCAGCTAAAGTAATTTTCCCTGTATTGTCAACGTTCGACATACCATTATCAAAATTATAACTAGCTAATAATCCTACAGGTGTAACAGTACCGCTATGTATACAACCCAAATCATTTTGTATTTGTGCTTGTGTAAGTGCTACATTCCAAATGTGTATTTCGTCCATCGAACCCGTAAAAGCTTCATTAGCACCATCGGTTCCTATCCAAACGTTATTTGCTTGTGCACTAAAGGCGCCTGTAATGCCTGAGGATGTGTTATCAAGCACACCGTTTATATATATATTTAAATTATTACCATCCCAAGTACCTGCTACGTGTTGCCACACATTAGTTACAACACTTGTTGATGAGGTTACAGGATTAAAACCAGAACCATTATCTACCCAAAAGGTATAATTGCTACCATCTCGACGCAATAAAAATTGCATGCCGCCATTATTTATATTGTCGTAATTCCCTGCAATTACACCAAAGCTACCTGTAGTGCTTGGGTTAACCCAAGCCTCTACCGTAATAAGGTTTGTGCCTTGTATAGCAGTATTTATGCCGCCACCCAAATTAACATAATCATTAGCACCGTCAAAATTAAGTGCCGCAGGACAAGCAACTGTTGTTACAGTAGCTGTATTGCTTATCGAACAATTTGCTCCATTACGTGTTTGTGATACAGTATAAGTTGCTGTTGATGGTGTGCTTGAATTAGAAACTATATAAGGTGTAATAGCACCGGTAGACCAATTGTAAGTTGTTTGCGCTTCGCTTGTTAACTCGTAGTTATATAATTGCCCAACTTCTGTAGTGCTTAAAGCGCGACCATATATACGTATATCATCCATCGATCCATAAACACCACCATCACCAGCCCAATTACTTAAACCAATATAATTTAAATTACGTATTACATTAGCAGGTTGCGCCATGTATCCCGAATCAATTAAATTTCCATTATAATAACAAATTCCATTTTGTGTATTTGCATGATATGTAAATAACACTTGCACCCATACATTATTATTTAACACTTGGTTCGATTGAAAATTGTTACCTGCACTGGCAAGCAGTTGTGTACTACCACCAGCGTTTAATGCTACTAATACATTATCTACACCTGCTCCGTTTCCAAAATCCATCAAACGACCCCATGTATCAACGCTAGTAGCATTTACCCAACCCGAAATTGTAAAATCTCCTCCGGTAAAATAAGTTGCTGGAGGGCAAGTAATATAAGTACTTGTACCTGCAAAACTGTAACATTTACTACTGTTACCAAAACGGTCGGTAGCTAAACTTACACCAACGGTTGTTCCGTTGTGTCCATTACCCGAAAAATCATTTGCATTTCCGTTAAAAGGATAGTAAGCCACTAAACCTTTATTTAAAAAAGCATTTGCATATAAAGTATCATTTGTGCTTGTACAAGCCGTTGTAGTTTGTGCATCAATAGTAAGTACATCAGTAGCCGATACTAATAACGCGCTCGAACAACCTTCTGCATTTGTTACTACATAATTTGTAGCAGCAGTTGCCGTAGCAACAACTACACTACCCATATCAGTATCTAAAGATGCCGATGGAGTCCACGTAAAATTAGTGCCGCCGCTTGCTGTTAGTGTAGTAGTTAAACTTGAGCATGCACTAGTAGTAATACTTGGTGTAGGGTTTATACTAATTAATTCGCTGGTAGCATTAACTGTATTTGTACTCGTACAACTTAGTTGACAAGTATAATATAAGTTACTGTTTGTTAAACCATTATAAGTAGTATTAGTAGCAGTTGCTATTGGCGCAAAAGTAATATTGTCGGTAGATGACATCCACTGGTAACTAAATCCTAAGCTTGGGTTGCTAGCACCCGATAAACTTAACTGAGGTGCAAAAGTTCCACAACCCGACGATGAAACTGCCGATACTGCTCCTGCAGTAGGTGTTGGATTTGTATCAACTAATTGACTAGTAGATGTAGAATTACCTCCACCACTAGGGCAGCTTACTACGCAATTATAGTATAACGTACCATTAACTACATCATTGTAGGTGTTATTATTAGCTGTTGCTACAGGTGCAAAAGTGCTATTATCTGTTGATGACATCCATTGGTAACTAAATCCCGAGGAGTCACCCGGTGCATAACCCGATATACTAAGTTGAGGTGCAAAAGCTCCACAATTTGCAGCTAAAACTGCCGAAGCATTACCTGCAACCGGCGTTAAAGTAGTACTAATTAATTGACTGATTGATG
>DATHOW010000222.1:0-7451 GCA_035484495.1 Bacteroidia bacterium
GCGCCATAAAATTTGGGTGATAGGTGATAAGAAGAATGTTGACACCATTAAAAAGGCATTTGAAAACATGGATGCCATTTATATTGCTGATGGGCATCATCGTTCGGCATCGTCGGCTAGTTTGGCTGAATCTAAAAAAGCAAGCAATCCAAAACATACCGGTAAAGAAAATTATAATTTTTACATGGGCATTTTCTTTTCAGAAAACCAATTAAAAATATTTGATTTTAACCGTGTGGTAACCGATTTAAATAATCATTCTACACACGATTTGTTGGAGAAAATAAAAGAAAAATTCCGCCTACTGGCGCATAATGAAAATATTTATAAGCCCGAACACAAACATAAATTTAGTATGTATGTAGATGGCAAGTGGTACGAGTTAATTGCTAAGCCCGAGATTTGCGGTAGCGATGATTCAGTTAAAAAACTAGATGCATCAATTTTATCTGACCATATACTTACACCCATTTTAGGCATTGATGATTTGCGAACCAACAAACGCATTGGCTTTGTGCCCGGTGTAAAGGGCATGGAAGAATTAAAAGCGCAGGTAGATGGCGGTAAATATAAAATTGCTTTTGGTTTGTTTCCTGTGTCTATGACGGAACTAAAACACATTGCTGATACCAATGGCATTATGCCGCCTAAAACAACTTGGGTTGAACCCAAAATACGCAGTGGTTTAGTAGTTTATAGTTTAGAAGACTAGTATGAGCGTAACAGATAATCTTAAAGAAATAAAAGCAGATTTGCCTGCAAATGCAACGCTGATTGCAGTATCTAAAACAAAGCCAATTGAGTTAATTAAGGAAGCTTACGAGGCTGGTCAGCGCGATTTTGGTGAGAATTATATACAGGAGTTAGAAGACAAACACAAACAATTACCAACCGATATACGTTGGCATGCCATAGGGCATTTGCAAAGCAATAAAGTAAAATATATTGCCCCTTTTGTACACTTAATACATGCGATAGATAGTTTAAAACTATTGCAAGAAATAAATAAACAAGCCCTAAAAAATAACCGAGTTATTGATTGTCTGTTGCAAATTTACATTGCACAAGAAGAAACTAAATTTGGTTTTAGTTTTGATGAATGTGAGAAATTGTTTCAGTCAGATGAATTAAAGCAGTTACAAAATATACGCGTGGTTGGTTTTATGGGCATGGCTACCAACACAGATAATGAGGCGCAGATTAGAAATGAATTTCGTTCACTAAAAGAATTATTTTCTAAAGTTTCTGTTCATAATCCTGGGCTTACTATTTTAAGCATGGGCATGAGTAGCGATTATAAAATAGCTATAGAAGAAGGCTCAACCATGATACGAATTGGTAGTAGTATTTTTGGTGGGCGTAATTATAGTCAAGTGTAATTCAAATACTTTGTCATTTCGAAGGAAGAATGAGAAATCTCTTTTTGTATATTTTTAGTCATTGATTGATAATACAAATCCCTGAATATTCTTTTCGCCCATGACAATCCTTGGTAAAGTTCTATGATAACCGTTTTTTAAAATAAGTTCATTATTACTCTTAATAATATATACTGGGTCATCGATTTTAGAATGTTTTGGGCCATTAATGCCGACTTCAGGTTGATAAAATTTTAGCGACTCTATCGATATCGTTTCTAATATGCCAAATGATTTAAAGAAGCTTTCGTTATTACTCCTAACACCATTATTGTGTTTGTCAATCATTTTTTGATATAACTCACCATAAACATCTTTATGAATAAATTTGTTTTTATTAGGAAATTTTCGTTGTAAAAATAAATCGAATTTAATGACAGTATATGTTTCATAACCGTTAAAACCTATTGAAGTTTGAGTGGTAAGTAAATCGTGATACTCTTCTCTTATTAAAGCTTCTAAATCCATATTGCTTTTGAGGAAAAATTTAAAACTCAACGTGGGTGCGGATGCTAAAAATACTGGCTGGTCCGCGATCTTTATTATAGGCAGGGTTTACTACAATTTGATAATCGCCGGTTACCCACAGCCATTGCATTAATTTTACTTTATAAAAGGCTTCCATAATATGTTCTAAACTATAGTGGGGTAATTTGCCATCGCCCAGCATAAAATCGTAGCCACCTGCATTTAAATAATTGCGGTGATCAACTGATGCGCCGTTTGCTACATAGGCAATTCCAAAATGGTCTTCGGGGCGTTTAATCATTTCTCCTTTTATGCGTATGCCAATGCTTGCTGATTGGTCTATAGGCGTAAAAGCCCAGGTAGCGGTTTGTCCGTTATTCCAACTAGCACGGGCAAAAATGCCTAAGTTTTTTACTATCTCCTGATTAAAACTGATGCCAAAACCATATTTTAAAGCACCATACATAACTCCCGGAACTGTACCACTAATTACGGGAATTAATGAGCTATCTCCTTTTTTAAGTGCATTGGTAGCATCGGTATAAGTGGGTGCTGATGAAAAATTGGCAAAAGCTAAGAGTCTTAAATTACCGGCATGGTTTTTTATTTTAAATTTCTTTTCAAACTCGGCTGTGTTACCATTTGCTTGTTGAATATGCGTATCGAATGTTGGTCCGTTTGCATTTTTTGGAACCATAGAAGTTGATAAACGAACAGCATAACCCGGCTCAATTAACTCTACCGTTGCACCCCAAGTATAACCGCGTGTGTTGGCAGGATAATCCCAGGCGCCGTTATCCATTAACGACCAATTCATAAACTCGCTTCGTGGGTCGTGGCTATAAGCATTATCATCAAAAAAATCGGCTAAACTAAATTTACCGATAGAAATAGTAATGCGTGATGCAGGAATGTTATCTGCCAATTGGTTTTGGTCGTTATCGCGATGTTCGGTTTTAGATTTATGTAAAGCAATGTGTTGTTCAAAAAAACAACGAGCCATATATAAAGCCGGTGCAGGGCTACCAACCCTAAAGGTCTCTCCGTTAGATGCACCCGCCATACCAAATACCGAGCTTAAACCGCGACCACCTGCAATTTCGGGGTCAACAAAAAAGGAGGCGTTTTTCCACAACTTTCTACCAAAAAACAAAGTAGAGGTTACTGACATGGCATTTTCTGAAGTTGTTAGTAAACTATTTTTACCTGTGTACTGTGCACTAAAAGGTGGGTGTGTTTGCCAAACATCGGTAAACTGAAAATGCACACTCCATTTTTGTAAGGAATCAAATCTGTTTGATAAAAGACCTTTATAGTGGTTGTCTTCATCATTAGCTTGTGCTTTAACTTTTTGTGTAAAATAACCCAGCAAAACAAGTGCTAGTAATATGCGTAATTTCATGTATAACTTTAGTTTACTTGTTTTGTGTTTGCAAATGTATGAAAATGTTAGACTAATCTAACAAATAATTTAATTTATTATTTTTACGGTGGCAAAGGTAGTGTTTAGCTTAAAAGTGTAAGTATAAAAAAACCAATTATACTTAAAATTTGCTTGTAAGGATTTTGTACTACATTTGACTCACCAAATAAGAAAACCAAAATAAAAATGAAAAAATTAATACTGTCCTTAATCATCCTTTTTAGTTTAAATAAAAGTGTGGCGCAACCCTATTATAAAGATGTGGCATCTGCATTTTATGCTAACTGTACTAGTTGCCATAATCAATATAGTCATGGCCCATCGTTTTTAAATTATAGTGGTATAATGGCAAACATAGCTAACATAAAACATTATATTATAACAGGTTATATGCCAGCCTGGACACCCGATACAACTTACACTCGTTTTTTACACGAACATTCTATAACAGCAGCTGATAAAGCTGCTATACTTAATTGGATTGCAGCCGGATCGCAAGCAGGTGACACTACATTAGCACCACCTGCACCCGTTTATACGCGTTACCAAATAAACGTTACACCTGATTTAGAAGTTACTATACCAACTTTTACCAGCAATGCTTCAACAGCTGATAGTTATGTTTGTTTTGCTTTACCAATGGGACTTACACAAGATAGAATTATTAGAGCTTACGAAATTGTAGCAGGTAACCCATCTATTGTCCATCACGTAGTAGCTACCATTGATACTACGGGTACAGTAAACAGTAACTTAGCAGGTAATTGTTATACCCAACCGGGCGATTTTGGAATTGGTGGTTACGCTCCGGGGGCTTCGCCAACTGTTTTCCCAAATACAGGTCAGTTGCGTATGGGCATGCGTATAAAAGCAGGTTCTAAAATTATTCTTCAATTACATTATCCAAAAGGAACTGCCGGACAAGTAGATAGCACAAAAATTAGATTTTATTTTTACCCGGTGGGTGCAACAGGTGTACGCCCGGTTTATGCAAATACACTATTACAAAATTGGAATCTTAACATACCAGCTAACACGGTAAAAACATTTACATCTGTTTATCCTGCAAGCGGAACCCTTCCTTACAGTGTATCTATGTTTGCTACTTTTCCTCACTCGCATAAACTGGCTACCAGTATTATAAATTACGCTTTTTCAGGTGTTGATACAATTCCTTTAGTACGCATAAAAAATTGGGATTTTAACCAACAAGGTTACTATACATATCGCCACATGCCAAAAGTGCCTAATGGGTATAAAATATTTTCATCGCACGTGTATGATAATACAACCAATAACGCCAACAACCCAAGTAGCCCACCGGTTAATGTAGTTGCAGGCACTAACACTACTGATGAAATGTTGTTTGACTCATACGAATGGTTGGTGTACCAGACAGGTGATGAAAAAATAAACGTAGATTCTTTATTTGCAAATGACCCATTGGTTGCTTCAATTAAACAAAGTAATGTGGTAAGTAATTTAAAATCGTATGCGTTTCCTAATCCGTTTGAAAACAATGTTAACATTGGTTATATATTAGATAAACCATCAAAAGTTAGCGTAGAAATTTACAGCATACAAGGTGCTTTAGTTAGAACAATGCCCGCAAGTTTTGAAACTCCCGGTTCGCACGAGACTGCCTGGGATGGTAAAAATAACCAAGGTGCAAGTGTAACTAATGGTGTTTATTTTTATGTACTTAAAACCGCAGCCGGACAAAGCACAGGTAAATTAACCCTGCTATCTGGTAAAAACTAGAGGGAAGACTTATATTGCAATAAATAAAGCCCTTGCTTCTAAAAAGCAGGGCTTTTTCTTTGGCAGAAAATGCCTGTTTTTTACTACCTTTGTTATGCTTGTACAAAATGAAATTTACCACTAGCAGATTTATTTTTTTATTGATGCTTCTAGGTAGCATGTATATGCATGCATCCGATACATTAAAGGTTAAAAAAATTAGATTTTTTATAGAGCCTAAGGCGATTTTTTATATTCCTGTTCAAAAAACTGCAACTGATAGTTGGAAGGGTACTATGATTTCTGAATTACCCGGTTCATATAGTGGAGACTACACGGCTTTAACTAAAATACAAAACTATACTACGTTAAATTTTGGTCTCGCGGCAGGCATGTCTGTGAAGCTTAATAAACATCTTTATTATGAGCTTGCTTTAACTTATTATCATTTTTACCAATCAGCAAAATCTACAAATAGGTCTAACGATTCATCAGGTAATACAATTAGTAATATAACTTATACACAAAAAAATATTACTGATGTGTTGGGCCTAAGCAATGGACTTTCTTTACGGATTAAGAACTTTGTTTTTACAAACTCAGTTACACTTGGTGTAATTGTACATAAAAATCAACAAATTACTACACAACCAGAAGTATCAAATCAAGCTTGTGGTTGTGTTGATGATTATGAAACTAGAGTATTTCCTATGTTAGAAAGTAAAATCGGGTATAGTTTTTTAAATGGCAGAATAGAGCCTTTTGTTGGTATAAACTTTGCTCCTTTACATCCTTTGTATTTTCAATCCTCAACTTTTCCTTTAATGCTTTTTTCTTCGGTTAAAATTAGCTTTTAATGAAACTAATCTTCGCTACGCATAACCAACACAAATTACAGGAGATAAAATTATTGTTGCCTAAAAGCATAAACCTTGTATCATTAGCTGATATAAATTTTACCGACGATATTGCCGAAACAGCCTATACATTAACAGATAACGCATTGCTTAAAGCACGGCACATTTACAACAAGTATAAAACAAATTGCTTTGCCGACGATAGTGGGCTAGAGGTGGAGGCACTTAATGGCGCACCGGGAGTTTACTCGGCACGTTATGCAGGTTTGCAAAAAAATGATGCCGATAACATGCAAAAATTGTTAGACGAATTGAGAGATAAGTCAAACAGAAATGCCTGTTTTAAAACCGTAATTGCCCTTATTTTAAATGGGAAAGAATATACGTTTGATGGTGTTATTGAAGGCATCATTTTAACCGAAAAGCAGGGCGATAAAGGCTTTGGCTACGACCCACTTTTTAAACCAAACGGTTATGGCATAACATTTGCCCAAATGACTACCGATGAAAAGAGTAAAATCAGCCATCGTGGTTTGGCTGTTAATAAACTCGTTAATTTCCTTTCGGTAAACGCTATTTAGGCTTTTCTCTTCTACTTATCTTTGAAAGAGCTTGTTGTTGGTTATACTACTAACAATTGGCTAATAAAATTAACTCAATAAAAAATGTCTAAAATAAAAGTTGGTATAATTTTCGGTGGATTTTCTAAAGAGCGCGAAGTGTCTTTTGCGGGTGGACGTACGGTGTATGATAATTTAAATAAATCCATCTTCGATGCTATTCCTTTGTTTGTAGATAGTTTCGGAAATTTTGTACTGCTAAACTGGCAATTTATTTACAAAGGTTCTATTCGTGATTTTTATCCTCCGGTAGAATTTCTCCCTGCTAATAATGAACATTTTCAATTATATGCCGAAAGTTTGGGAGCACTTAGTGTTACCGAGCAAGAAGCTATGATAACTAAAATTGGTAAAAAAATAAATGCCGAAGAATTACATAAACTAATTGATATTGCATTTTTATGTCTGCATGGTCCTTATGGGGAAGATGGCAAACTGCAAGGTTTATTAGAATATTATAAAATCCCATATACGGGTTCGGGCATTTTATCATCATCAATAGGCATTGATAAAAGTGTACAAAAACAACTAATGGTAAATGCAGGCTTTAATAGTCCTAACTACTTTACCATTGATAGAAACGATTACATAAACGGAAACTGCAAACAAGCCTTTGCACAAGCAAAAGAAAAAATAAAATTCCCCTTGGTGGTTAAGCCTGCTAATCAAGGCTCATCTATTGGTGTAAGTGTTTTATTGAAAGAAGATGAGTTTGCTTTTATGCAAGCCATTGAAAAAGCCTTGTTTACCAAATGGGTTGATGCAGATGAGTGGAACAAACTAAACGACGAACAAAAATTTGAATTTGTACGCACACTGGCAGATATACGTGAAGGAATTGGAATGCCTTGCAAAATTGAAGACACAATTATTTACGACCCAAATAAATTACTGGAATTTTTTAATGCCGAATTAAAAAGCAAGG